>CAZDYS010000304.1:0-5419 GCA_964509445.1 uncultured Planctomycetaceae bacterium | reverse complement strand
TCGCGCGCGAGCTGATGGAGCTCTTCACGCTCGGCGAGGGGAACTACACGGAGGACGACGTTCAGGAAGCGGCGCGCGCGTTCACGGGTTGGTCGGACTCTGACGGAGCGTTCCGGTTCAACGGCAAGCAGCACGACCACGGCCCGAAGACCGTGTTCGGCGTGACGGCGAAGATGGACGGCGACGAGGTGATCGACCTGATCCTCGATCGCCCGGACTGTGCGAGGTTCCTCGCCGGCGAGCTCGTGACGTACTTCGAGGGAGCGACTCCGGAGGAGGCGCGTCTCGAACGCCTCGCTGGGGTCCTGTACGACGCGGACTACGACCTCCCGACCCTGCTCCAGGCGCTCTTCACGGATCCCGACTTCTATCGTGCGGACGTGCGCGGGGCGCGGATCGCGAGCCCGATCGACTTCCTGGTCGGGAGCACGCGTCGCCTGCAGGCCGACCCTCCGGCCTATCTGCTCCTCCTCGCCGCGAACCTGCTCGGAGAGCGTCTGCTCTTTCCGCCCAACGTGAAGGGCTGGGAGGGAGGCGCCGCCTGGGTCACGACCTCGTCGTTGATGCAGCGCGGGAACCTGGCGGGCGTCCTGCTCGGCGAGGTGACGATGGAGGACTTCCTCGACTACGACATCGACGAGGTCCTCGATCCGACGATGCTCGCCGAGGACGAGGACGTTGCCATGGACGGCATGAGCGGCTCGATGCAGGCCGACGACGGGCTCGCGCGCGAGGCGATGGACGACAAGCGCGCGCTCGGTGAGCTGCGGCGCCTGCGCGACATCCGCAAGTCCTGGACGCCGCGGATGAACCTCACGGGCGCGGTCCGCGGTGCGGACGCGCGGTCGGACGAGGAAGTGGTCGACGCGCTGGTCGACCGCCTGCTCGCGATCGACGTGGACGCGGAGACGCGTGCCACGCTGACGCGACTCCTGGAGCGGGAGCGCGAGGCGATCGCCTGCTCGGAGGAGGAGTTCCTGGAGCACTCCTGGCGGTCCGAGCGCCCGCTGCGACGACTCGCGCACGTGATCCTCAGCCTTCCCGAAGCGCAGCTGCACTGATCCGATGAAGCACGAGACCGATCGACGAACGCTGTTGCGAGCGGGCCTCGGCCTGGCCGGGCTCTCGACCCTGGGGGAAGCGGCGGCGCATGCGGCGCTTCCATCCCGAGCCCCCACCCGCCACGGGGAAGACGCGCGGGAACGGTCCGGGTTGCGGTCCGGGCTCGAAACGATTCAGGACGGGCCTGCCCTCGTGCTCGTCCAGCTGAGCGGCGGGAACGACGGTCTCGCCACGGTGGTCCCGCACGGGGACGACGCCTACCACCGCGTTCGCAAGGCGACCCGGCGCACGGGCGAGGACGTTCTCGAGCTCGACGCTTATCGCGGGCTGAACTCACGGCTGGTGCGTCTGTTCGAGAGGTACCAGGAAGGCGGGCTCGCCATCGTCGAGGGAGTCGGCTACCCGCATCCCAATCGGTCGCACTTCAAGTCCTACGAGATCTGGCACACGGCCGACGCGCGCGGACGCAACGCGGGGGACGGCTGGATCGGAAAGCTCTGCGAGGCCGCCTTCGGGGAGGCCGCCTCGCCGAACCGCGTGGTCCACGTCGGAGAGAAGCCGCCCTACTCGTTGCACTCGCGCAGGCACCCGGCCGCGACCTTCACGACGCCGGCGGGCTACCGCTGGGTGAAGAGCGAGCAGCGGATCGCGGAGCTCGACCGACCCGCGGACGAGGCGCCTACGTCCCCTTCCCTCGCTCTGTTGCGCGAGCGCATGCGGGAGGCGCGCTCCTCCGCGGCCGTCCTGCGCGCCGCGGCGGTCCGGTACCGCACGCCGGTCGAATACCCCGAGGACGAGTTCGCGTCGACCCTGCGCACGGCGGCGGCGCTCCTGAACGGAGGAGCCGGAACGCGCGTGCTCTCGGTGAAGCTGGACGGCTTCGACACGCACAACGACGAGCGGAACCGACACGACCGGCTCATGGGCACGCTCGACGCCGGGCTGGCCGCGTTCCTCGACGACCTCCAGCGGACGGAGGTCGGTCGGCAGGCCGTCGTACTGGTGTTCAGCGAGTTCGGTCGCCGGGTCACGGAGAACGCTTCGGGAGGCACCGACCACGGGACCGCCGGACCGATGTTCGTGGCCGGTGGCCGCGTTCGCGGCGGGCTCTACGGACGCCATCCCTCGCTCACGGAGCTCGACGGCGAGGACCTGGTCTTCACGACCGACTTCCGGTCGGTCTATGCGGAGGCAATCCGCGCCTGCTTCGCCGTCGACCCGCGGGCCGTGCTCGGCGCGGAGTACCCCGTCCTGGGCTGGCTGACCTAGGCCGCGCCGAACAGGCGCGTGTGCAGTCGCAGGATCGCGGCGCGGTCGTTCTCGAGCTCCAGCGAGGGATAGGCCTCGGGGAAGGGAGCCCAGCGGAACTCGCTCCAGCGCTCCGTGTCGATACGCAGGGAGTGCCCGGGCGTCGCCGGCAGGAAGCCGAAGTTCCACTCGATGACTTCCTCGTCTCCGAGGAGCCAGCGCGAGGTCATCTCCAGATCGATGAGCTCCGTGTGGCGTCCCAGTCCGATGTCGTCGTGCACCTCGCGGCGAATCGCCGACTCGACCTGTTCGCCGAAGCCGATCGGTCCGTGGATCGGGGTCCAGAACCCCTCGATGCCCTGCGCACTCCGCAGCAAGAGGTACTCCGGTCGACCGCCGTCGTAGCGGTAGACGAACACACGCACCCTGTGGGACAACTCGGACATGGGGACACCGGTCCCTTCCCTATCGACCGCCGATGGCGTCGAGAACGAAGCTAGATCGCTGCTTTTTGTAGGGCCGGATTCTCGGCTCTCAAGGGCGGTCCACGGGGCGGAGATGCGGGCTCGCGAGCGTCTCCGCGACCATCTGACCGAGGGCTCGGGCGTAGTCGCTGGACTCCTCCAGCACCCGTTCGCGCTTCTTCAGCTCGACGTAGCCGAGGAACCCGATGCCGCGTAGCGGATCCACCGTCGCGAGGCGCGCCTCGTCCATCGAGCGGTCGAGGTCGATGCCCGTGCGGCGCGAGAAGCCCTCGGCTGCGGCCTCGAGCGTGTAGCCCTCGCCGTGGATCTCCAGGGCGGCCATGAGGCGTGCTCCTTCGAGCACGCGTTGGCGCACAGCTTCGGCCTCGAACGCCGCGTCCTCCGCGAAGACGTTCGTCACCCACTCCACCTCGTGGATCCACTCGAGCACGTACAGACCCCAGCCCTCCGACAGCGATCGGTTCCAGAGGAACCGCGGCAGCAGCCGGTCCGCCGTCTGTCCCTCGTGCTGCAGCAGCGCGACGCCCGGGAAGCCGTAGCGCAGGCCGAGAGCCTTCAGCGTCGCCTCGTCCGCGCCCGCGAGCTCGCCGGGGTTGAGCAAGACCTGGAGGGTCGTGTCCTTCCCGGGCATCAGGATCGCGGGCACGCCGAAGCGCTGGGCCATCACGTCGGTCGTCGAGTAGTGCAGGACCTCTTCCGGTCGTTCGATCGGCAAGAGGCCCGCGCGTGCGGCGAGGTCGACGGCCTCCAGCGAGGCCAGTCCGAGGATGTCGTCGAGATCGGTGAAGACCTCGTCGTCGATCTCGTCCCCGGTGGCGCGGTCGCGCCAGCGTGTCCCGTGGTCTCGTTCCGCGTGCGCGAGGTCTCGCAGCACGTTCCACTTGATCTCCGCGATGTTCCAGGGAGTGCCGGTCTCCGCCTGGACCAGGGACTCCCACCGAGGTGCGTCGAGGGTCAGCGTGGCGCCGCCGATTCCGCCCGGGCGCTGCTCGAGCCACTCGCGAAAGGAGGCCGTCGCCGCGACGGCCTTGTCGAAGACCCGGTCGACCCGGTCCTCCTTGTCGCGCATGTCCTCCTTGATCTTCTCGCGCCAGACGCCGTCGAGGTCGAGCTCGATCGAGCTGAGTCGCGTGGCGGCGCGCTCGTTCCAGTCGACCTCCGGGGAGATCAGCGCGGAACGAGCCTCCTGCCAGTAGCTCGGCAAGAGCTGGATGATCTGCAGCGCCTCGCCGCGCAGCGTGCTCGGCCGCCGCGGGGAGAGGAACTTGGTGCGCAGCACGCGCTCCACGCGACGCACGTGGTGGTCGGCGTTCCAGCGCTCGGGGTTGCGCGTCTGGTAGCTCGCGTGCTCGGCTCGCACGCGCGCCTCGAGGGCGGCTCGCTCCGACCTCTCCATCGGGGAGGACTCCTTTCCACGCAGCGCGTGCAGCTCCTCCGTCAGCCGGTCGAGCGTCTTGCTCCGCTCGACGCGTTCGTTGGAGCCGAACGTCCCGAGCTCGTAGGGACGGCCCCACCAGCGCCGCTCCTCGGCGACCCAGGGCATCATCTCGAACTCGAGGTTCATGAGCTGCAGCCCGATGCGCTCGAGCGGGGAGCGCGGCTCGAGGATCGCTCCGGGGCCCGCGCCCCGGGTGGGCTCCTCCGTTTCCTGGAGGGTCGGAACCAGCGAGGCGAGCACCAGGGGGAGAGCGAGGAGGTTCGTCACGGTCTTCGAGGGGACGGAGGAGGTGGGTCCGCGGGCTGCTAGGATGCGTGAGGAGCAACGGAGCGGATCGGTTTTCGTGAGGGAATCCTTCAGGGACGGGCTGCCGAACCTCGGCCAGCCGGCGGAGAAGCGCCTGCTCGGCGCGCTGGAGCGCCTCGACGCGCTGGTCGACTGGGAGCGGCGCGAGCGCGCGCCGGCCGAGGGCCGGCGCATGCGCCAGAGCGTGGAGCCCGCCCGCCAGCTCCTCGAGCGTCTCGGGCGTCCGGATCGTGACCTCCGCTGCATCCTGGTCGCCGGGACGAAGGGGAAGGGCTCGGTCGCGAGCCTGCTCGCCCGCGGGCTGGCCGCGAAGGGGCTCCCGGTCGGCCTCTACACCTCGCCTCACGTGGAGCGGATCCACGAGCGGATCCGGCTCGACGGTGTCGAGATCGACGACTCCCCGCTGGCGGAGGCCCTGAGCGCCGCGCTGGACGCACGCGAGCGGGCTCCGGTGCTCGAGGACGCGACCTGGTTCGACGTCCTGACCGCGGCCGCCGTCCAGGCCTTCGCACGCGCGGGCCGCCGGTGGGCCGTCCTGGAGTGCGGACTGGGCGGACGGCTCGACTCGACCAACGCGGTCGAACCCGAGCTCTCGATCCTGACGAGCGTCGGGCTCGAGCACACCGCCATCCTCGGGGACACGCGCGCGGCCATCGCGCGGGAGAAAGCGGGCATCGCGCGCGCGGGCATTCCTTTCCTGTCCGCCGCAGGACCTCCCGGGGACGAGGCGGCGGAGGCCGTTCGCGCGGAGACGGAGCGGGTGGGGGCGGTCCTCCACGAGGCGCACCGTCCGGACGGGGCGATCGAGGAGCGGAACGTGGCCCTCGCGGTGCGGGCGCTGGAGCTCACGGGCCACTCGCGGCCGGACGTCGTCGAAGGT
>CAZDYS010000303.1:0-5420 GCA_964509445.1 uncultured Planctomycetaceae bacterium | reverse complement strand
CAGGAGTATCGCTACCGCGGCGACGACCGGTTCGTCTACGACGCCGTCGGCAACCTGTACTTCTGGTACTACGGGACGCTCGCGCTGTTCCGCTCCGGCGGCGACGCCTGGAACCGCTGGAACGCCTCGATGAAGAGCACGCTCCTGGAGGCGCAGGAGGAGAACGGCTCCTGGGACCCGATCTCGATCTACGCCGACTACGCCGGGGACGACGACGAGGAGCGCACCTACTCCACCGCGATGTGCGTGCTGACCCTCGAGGTCTACTACCGCTACTTCACGCCGCTGTTGATCGCGAAGTAGGCGGCGCGCCGCGGTTCTTCGGATCGCTCCACCGAGATCCCGGCAGCGGGACGCACCGCGCGTCCCGCTGCCGAGAGAGGGGCCAGGAGCCTTCGATCGCGTCCCACGACTGGGTCCCGTCCTGGCCCGCGTGGACCAGCGCGGCACTTCGCGCGCCACGGAATCGAGCGTGCGGGATCTAGAGCGGCACGCGGCGGTCCCTCCGTCGCCCCGCTCTTTCCTCCTTGCCCTTCCCGGGAGGATCCCCCCCCCCAACGGAGTTGGTTGCTTCATGCTCGCACTCTGCGTTCCGGTCCTCGCGTTCGTCTTCCCCGGGTTCCCTTCCTCCGCGCCGTTCCACGACGAGGATCAGGTCGAGATCGTCTACGACGACAACCTGATCCCGCACGTCTTCGGGACGTCCGACGAGGCCGCGCTCTACGGCCTGGGCTACCACCACGTGCTCGAGTACCCGATCGGCACGCTGAACATGCTGTGGCTCTCCAGCGGGCGGATGGCCGAGGTCGCCGGCGGGTCCTATCTGGACGAGGACCGCCGCATCCGCCTGTGGGAGGTCCCGCGCATCGCCGAGCGGCACCGCGGCGAGCTCGCCGACGCGGGCCTGCTGCCGCTGCTCGAGGCCTACGTCCGCGGGGTCGAGGCCGGGCGCGCGTTCTGGCGCGACGGAGGAACGCCGGAGACGTCCGCGCGCATCGACGCCCTGTTCGGGCCGCAGGGCGAGATCTTCGTCGACCCCGTGCCCGACTACCTGAACCCGCTGTTCTCCCCCTTCGGCCCGTTCAACGATCCCACGCTCCCGCAGCAGATGCGCGCCGTGGTCGACCGGCTGTTCGCGGAGGACATGGCGGTCACGCTGGACCACGTGCTGCGGCTCGGCGTCACGGTGCAGTCCTTCTTCCTCTACAACCCGAACGCGGCGCCGCAGACCGTCCTGCCGCCGATCGGGAGCGCGGCGCCGCTCGTGGCGCAGGGCTCCGCGGAGCAGGAGACGATGCGCCCGCTCAACGACAGCGGGACGCCGATGTCGAACGGCTGGATGATCCCCGGCGGCGCCGCGCTGTTCGGACGGCCGATCGTCCTGTCGGACTCGCACGTCAACTTCAACCGCCTGCACCTGCGGCCCTACCTGGTCCAGGTGGCGGGCTCGTCGTTCCAGTCCACCGGTCTCTCGCTGCCGGGGCACCCGGGCATGATCAACGGCTTCAGCGAGCGCATCGCCTGGACGGTCACGGCCTCGCCCCCGGCGGTCTCGCAGAACGCGTGGACGGTGCAGCTCGAGTCCTCCGAGAACGCCGACGAGCTCTTCTTCGCGGTCGACGCCGAGTCCGGCGAGAGCACGCAGTCCCTGGAGAAGGTGCTCGATCCGATCGACGTGTTCGATCCGCGCACGGGCACCGTCTCGACCTTCGTCGACACGCGCTACTACGTGCCGCAGCACTCGACCGAGTCGAAGGACCTGGGCTTCGATCGCTATCCGGTGATCCCCACGTCCTCGAACGCACCGCGCCCCGGCGACGTGATCCGCTTCGAGCAGGCCAGCTTCACGGCCGAGGGCAGCTTCTGGGAGTTCACGCTCGGCATGGGACGCGCACACGACAGCCACGAGGCGCGCGACGTGGTCGAACGCGCGCGTCCGATCTTCGGCGACGGCAACAACCTGATGATCGCGGACCGAGACTCGAACCTCCTGTACGTGCTCGCCGCCCGCACGCCGATCCAGGGGGACGGCGTCCCCGAGGCGGAGTTCCGCGCGGACGCGCTGCTCGACGGCGGCAGCCTGGGGCAGCGCTGGCGCGGCATCCACCCGTTCGAGGAGATGCCGATCCTCGGCCCGGTCGACCTCTCCCACGAGAACGAGGTGTGGATCAACAACAACGTGACGCCGGACCGCATCGTCGACGGACGCTTCACGGAGGAGGACCTGGCGGACTTCCCGGCCTACATGGTGCCCCGGGAGTCGGTGACGACCTGGCGTCAGGAGCGCGCGCGCGACCTGTTGATGCGCCTGCCGTTCAAGCTCCCGCCGCTCTACAGCGAGCTGGTCGGACGCGACATGACGGACGCCTGGACGAAGGAGATGTGGCCGCTGTTCGAGCAGACCGACGCGCTGGTGGCTGGCGGGCTGTCCGCGAACGCGCGCCTGTTCGTCGACTGGGTCAACGAGTACCGCGACGAGGACGAGTGGGGCGGCCACAACCCCCACTACGACTTCGTCGCCCACCGCTTCTCGCGCGTCACGGTCTACACGGTCGTGCTGCGCTCGCTCTACGAGCGCGCGCTCGAGGGGACGACCTCGACCGAGCTGCAGGCGACGCTGGGAACCGATCCGCTGCACCCCGCGCTGGAGGACCCCTACGCCTTCGATCCGGTCGCCTACGCGCCCAACCTGGCGGCGATGCGCGCGGCGCTGGAGAACACGACCGGGCTGTGGCTCCTCGGATCGGGCCCGAACGGGCTGTCGAACCAGGCGCAGCTCGCCGGACTCTCGGCCTCGATCCCCGGCGACCCGTGGGCCGACGAGCGGTTCTCCACGGACCGGGACCCGCACTGGCTCGGCGTCCTCCCGGGCGACAAGGTCACGCGCTGGGGGCACGCGCACATGATCGCGCTGACGCCCCACGCGCCGGACATCCCGGGCGCCGCCGACCTCGGTCCGTCGATCCCGCTGTTCCAGGGCTTCCTGTTCGCCGCGCTGCAGCCCGCGTTCCTGTCCGCGCTGCCGTTCCCGTTCCTGCGGCTTCCGTTCTACGCGGCCCAGACGCCGCGCGTGCTCCCGATCGGCGGAACGGACCAGTCGCTGTTCACGACCAAGCACCAGCAGGTCCTCAGCGGTCCCCCGCCGAACGGCTTCGACCAGTCGATCTACCGCTCCTCGCCCCAGGACTTCTTCAACTACCACCCGCACACGTCCGGCTCGCAGACGCTGTTCTCCGTGCAGCTGCAGCCTTCGGGCTGGTGGTGGCCCGCGCCCTGGACCCTGTTCCTGCAGGCCGTCGGCGGGACGGAGATCACGAAGCCGGACCTCTTCGGCGACGGGCTGCTCGCCTACCAGGACCGCTACGCGAACCTCGAGGCGTTCTCCCGAGGCTGGTGGGGCTTCCTGAAGACGAAGCGCTGGTTCCTCGGGGCCCCGACCCACGTCCTCTCCTACGAGGACTGACCGCACTCCCACCCCCCGGAGACCCGGGTGGTGCGGGCCCGTCCCGGCCACCCGGGTCCACTCTCCGTGGACCTGGGCGCCGGAGCGCTCACTCCAGCCAGCGCACCACGAGCGGCGCCCACTTCGAGGCCGGGCAGGTCGCGACGAGCTCCTCCCACAGCGCGCGCTTCGCGGCCTCGTCGTTCGTGCGCCGCGCGCGCGAGAAGAGCTCCTCGGCCCGCTCCTCCTGCTCCGCGCGCAGGGCCGCGTAGCCCTCGAGCAGGGGCTGGGCGGCCCGCGTCGCGCCGAAGCGTCGGCGGTACGCCCAGAACGCGTCCACCCCGTCCGCGTCGCCCGCCTCGAGCCGCGGGAGGAGCCCCTGGGCCCCGTCCGCCGCGCGCGCCTCGAGCTCGGTCCGTAGCGCCGACGCCGCCTCCCCCGTGAGGCCTTCCAGGAGCGGGACGACGTCGCGCTCGCGCTGCTGGTCGAGCCGTGCGCGGGCCAGGGCCACGCGGGCGTCCGAATCGGTCTCGGTCATCTCCTCGAGCCAGCGAACCGCCTCCTCGAGCGGCAGGAACGCGAACCGGTGGCCTGCGGTGTCGTGCTCGACGAGCCGCGAGCGCTTGAAGCCGCCGTCCTCGAGGCGTTCACGACAGTACTGCGCGGCCGAGAACGCGACGACCGAGTCCGTGACGCCGTGGACGTGCGCGATCGGGAGCGCGCGCTGGCGTTCCTGGAGCTCGGGGCGCTCGGCGAAGTAGACGTAGTCGGGCTCGCACTGCACCAGGAGGTTGCAGGACATCGGCACCGCGCCGGCGACGAGCTCGGGATAGAAGAGCGCGACGACGTAGGTCAGGAACCCGCCCTGGGAGTGGCCCGCGAGGAACCAGCGCTCGATCGGGTAGACGGCCGCGAGCTCCTCCAGCCCCGCGGCGACCAGCGCCGGACTCTGGTTCGCGCGCCAGGCGTCCCCGACGCCAGGGCCGCTGAAGTTCACGTAGCTGAAGTTGTGCACCCGGTTGCGCGGCGTGGACGTTGCGGCGAGCTGCTCGCCGTCGAAGCCCACCAGGAGCAGGCGATCGGCGAGCGCGGGCATCGCGGCGACGATCGTCTCGACGTAGCTCTTCGAGGACATGTTCGAGCCGTGGAAGACCGCGAGCGCGGTGAGCGGACGTTCGCCGTCCCAGCCCGCCGGCGCGCGCACGTGCACGTTCAGCCCGGCGCGCGTCTGCCCGCTCACGAGCGACCCGGGAACCGCTGGATCGAGGCGCGGCGCGTGCCGGTAACCGGCCCAACCCTGCTCGCGCTCCCGTCCCTCCACGCGATAGGTCCCGGTGAAGGCCGTGCCGTCCTCGAAGAGCTCGAAGCGGCCGGCGCCTGCACTTCCCGAGCCGGCCCAGCGGAACGCGAGCCCGCCGTCCTCCCAGCGCCCCTCGATCGTGGAGGCGCCGTCCCAGCCGTAGGTGCCGCGCAGGCTCGCTCCCTCGACGGAGAAGGTCAGCGGTCCGAAGGCGGTCATCCAGTCGCCCGCCCAGGAGCTCAGACGCTCCGTCGCGCGCGCCGAGACCAGGCGCACCAGACCCGTGAGCGGAACGGTGCGCGACGCACCGTCCTGGACGAAGGACAGCTCCTCCAGGAGCAGCTCCCCGCGAAGCGTCGTCCCGTCCGCGGTGTCCACCTCCGCAGGAGGCCCGAAGCGCACCTCGACGACCTCTCTAAAGTCCACCCGCGCCGTGCCCCAGGCCGTGGAGAGCGGGAGCTCGTCGAGGTCGACGCGCACCAGCGCTTCCTCGCCGTCCGGGAACGTGATCCGCACCTCGGAGTCCTGGGGAGCGAGCGACAGGGCCACGGACGCGAGGAGAGCGAGCATGGACGCGAGTCTAGCAGCCCGTCGAAGCGGTCCTCGACGGACTGCCAGGCCCTGGGCTCCGGACGGAGCCGGATCCCGCGGCGGCGAGACCGAGAGCCCCGGGCTGGA
>CAZDYS010000302.1:0-5429 GCA_964509445.1 uncultured Planctomycetaceae bacterium | reverse complement strand
GCCGCTGGTCCGCCGCTGGCGTCGGGCGTTCCGGCAGGAGCGACGTCCCACAGCGGAGGCCCTGGCGCGCGCGCGCGCCTCGGTCGATCACCGCGCGGTCTCCGTGGACATCGCGGCGCGCCGCGTGCGGCTCGGGCTGCGGGAGACGAGGCTCGATCTCGGAGGCTCCGCGAAGGGCCGCGCGGTCGACGTCGCGTTCGAGGTGCTGCGCGCGCACGGGCTCCGGTCGATCCTGGTGGACGGAGGGGGAGACCTGCGCGTCGGCGCCGCGCCTCCCGGCCGGAGGGGCTGGCGGGTCGCGCTCGCGGCGTTCGGCGAGCCTTCGACGGTCCTGGAGCTCGAGCGGGTCAGCGTCGCGACCTCCGGCGATCTCGAGCGCTTCGTGGTGCTCGACGGCGTGCGCCACTCGCACCTGATCGACCCGCGGACCGGGAACGCGCTGACCACGCGGAGACTGGTGACGGCGCTGGCGCAGCGCTGCGAGGACGCCGACGCGCTCGCCTCGTCGGCGAGCGTTCTCGGGGCGAGCGGGTTGGCCGAGGTCGGACTCGCGCGGACCCTCGTGCGCGTCCAGGAGCTCGACGCCGGGGGCGTTCCGAGCGTTTGGCGCTCCGAGCCGTTCCGGTCCAGGCTATCCTCGCCCCCGCTCGCGGCTGCCGCCTCTCTCCCCGACCCCTCCGCGTAAGGACCGCCCATGACTCGTTCCCACCTCGCACTGCCCTCGCTCACTCGCCGCGGCTTCCTCGGGACGGCGGCCGCGACCACGGCGGTCTCCTCGACCGCGGCAGCGCGACGTCCCGGCGGTCAGGAGATGCTGCGCGTCGGACTCGTGGGTTGCGGAGGGCGAGGCACCGGCGCCGCGGTGAACGCGCTGCGCGCGGACGAGAACGTGCAGCTGACGGCGATGGGGGACCTGTTCGGGGACCACATCGACTCGCGCCTGGAGGCGCTGCTCGCGATCGAGGACATCGCTCCGAAGATCGCGGTGACCGAGGACACGAAGTTCACCGGCTGGGACGCCTACCAGAAGGTCATCGACTCCTGCGACGTCGTCCTGCTCGCGACCTCCCCGCACTTCCGACCGCTGCACCTCGCGGCGGCCGTCGAGGCGGGCAAGCACCTGTTCGTGGAGAAGCCGATCGCCACGGACGCGACGGGCGTCCGCGCGGTGCTCGCCTCCTGCGAGAAGGCGAAGGAGAAGGGGCTCTCCGTCGTGTCCGGGCTGTGCTACCGGTACCAGCACGCGAAGCGCGCCACGATCGAGCGGATCCACGACGGGGCGGTCGGCGACGTCGCCGCGATGCAGTGCACCTACAACGCGAGCGGTCTGTGGCTGCGCACGCCGCCGGAGGGCACCACCTGGACGGCGATGGAGACCCAGATGCGCAACTGGCTCTACTACACCTGGCTCTCCGGAGATCACATCGCGGAGCAGCACATCCACAGCCTGGACAAGCTCGCCTGGGCCATGGACGGGTACCCGGTGAAGTGCGTCTCGAGCGGCGGGCGCATCGTGCGCACCGGCGAGGAGTACGGGAACGTCTACGACCACTTCAACACCGTGTTCGAGTGGGAGGGCGGCGTGCGCGGCTTCTCCAGCTGCCGACAGTGGAACAACGCGAAGACCGAGGTCTCGGACTGGATCTTCGGGACGCGCGGGCGCGCGAACATCCAGCGCCACCGCATCGAGTCGGGCCCCTGGGACTGGCGCTACGACTCCGAGGAGCCGGACGACATGTACCAGAACGAGCACGACGAGCTCTTCGCCGCGATCCGGTCGGGCGAGCCGATCAACAACGGCGAGTACATGTGCAACAGCACCATGATGGCGATCATGGGCCGGCTGGCCGCCTACACCGGGAAGGAGGTCAGCTGGGAGGAGGCCTGGAACTCCCAGGAGGACTTCACGCTGCCGCGCTACGACTGGGACGTGGTCCCGGAGGCGCCCATCGCGCGCCCCGGCGTCACCGAGTTCGTCTGATCCGGCCGCATCGGCCTCGTTGCCCGAGGCTCAGCGGTTCGCCCAGCGCTCCCACAGACTGCCCTCGTCCGGCAGGTCCTCGCCCGTGAGCTCGCGTAGCGCGCTGCCGACCGCGACCCGCAGCCGCGGATCGGAGCGGAACGCGAGGTCGATGAGTCCCGGGACCGCCTGACAGGAGAGCGTGCGCGAGGCCAGTCGTGCGAGGCCCGGGACCGCCGGACCCTCGAGGGACGGGAGCGCCTCGCTCAAGCGCAGCCCCAGCCAGTGCGACTGGATCGGATGGCGGAGCAGCGCGCGTGCGGCGCGCGAGACGCGGGCCGCGTCCTGACAGGCGAGCTCTTCTCGGAGCTCCTCCCGGTGTTCGTCCCAGAACGCGCGCTCCTCGGCGAGCCAGCGGCGCCAGTCGGCGACCGAGCCGTGGGCGGTGCTCCGGCTGGCGGTCTCCAGGGCGGCCTGGGCCGCGCGTCGGACGTCCGGTTCCGGATCGGCGAGGCCCTCCAGGAAGAGCCCTGCGGTCTCGAGGTCGGCCAGCGGTCCCAGCGCGCGCAGCGCGGCGGCGCGGACGGTCGGTCGGTTCGACGCGCACAGCAGCCGGAGCTGAGCGGGCGCCTCGGGCGTGCGCCAGGCGAAGCGGCGTCCGAGGGAACCGATCCCGAGCGCCACGGCGCAGTCGATGCGGTCGCTGCGTCCGACCATGCGCCCGAGGAGTCCCAGGGCGTCCGGATCGTCTGCCGTTCCCAGCGTCTGGGCGAACAGCAGCGTCATCGGCTCGCTGAGCTGGTCCAGGCCCGTCGCGACGGCGCCGAGCGAGCGGCTGTCTCCCTCGAGCGTGGCCAGGAGCGCGCGGGCGAACGCGCCGCGCACGATCGGAGACCCCAGCTCGCGATCGGGCGTCTCGCGCGCGATGCGAAAGAGCGTCCCGACGGCCTGGGCGGAGCCGAGCTCGGCGAGCACGCGCAGCCCCGCGAGGCGCACCTCCAGGGAGCTCCCCTGGCCGGCGGCGTTCAGGCTCTCCGCGATGTGCTCGAGCACGGGCTGCGGCGGGAGCGCTCCCAGCGCCTCGGTCGCGAGCTCCGGGTAGCGGTCCGGTCGGCCCCACCAGCGGTCCTGCCCGTCCGGCCGGAACAGCGCGTCCGGCTCGCCCACGGTCAGCCCGAACAGGGTGTCGATGGAGGCCGGCCCGAGCTGGCCGAGCTCCGTCAGGACCTCTTGCTTGGTGCGCGCGTCGTCCTCCCGGAGCAGGAGCACGCCGCGCACGTCCTCTCCGGTCGGAGCGAGGAGCGCCTGCAGGCAGAGCAGCGTCGCGAGGGAGATCATTGCACCGCGATCCGGTTCCAGTAGGTGATCACGTACTGCGTGCTCCCCGGGTCGTTGGATCCGGGCAGGCCGGGCATGTCGAGCGCTCCGTTCATGATGCGCTCGTCGAAGTCGACCGTGAGCTTGGTGTGCTCGTCCCCGTAGTCGCGATCGATGATGACCTGGTTCCCGGCGGTCATGTTCCCGAACAAGGACACCGTCTCGGAGCCGTCCTCGTCGAGGTTGAGGTCGTAGAAGTCGTTCTCCGCGTACATGAACGAGTACATCTGCGCGAGCGTCCCGTAGGTCGGGTCCCCGAAGTAGATGTTCCCGCTGTCGGCGACGTTCTCGTCCTCCATCGCGATGAAGGCGATCCCGTCCTGGTCCGGGTCCTCGTAGAAGAGGTTGTCCGCGAAGTAGATGTTGCCCTTCACCACGAAGGTGATCTGGACGCCGTCGGTCTCGTCGTGGTGCAGCCCGAGCGAGTAGCTCTTCCGGTTGTGCAGCCAGAGGTTCCCGTCGATGAAGAAGACCTTGCCGTCCGAGGACGGGCCGGGCTCGCCGCTGATGCCCGTCAGGCTGAACTTGTAGGCGTCGCTGCCGTCCTGGTACGAGTCGGTCGTGACGGACTCGTAGGGATCCTCGAGGAAGTAGTCGTCCTTCTCGGTCGAGCTCGTGTTGCTCGTGCGGTCGCTCGGGTTCAGGCGGAAGATGTGTCCCGGGTTGTCCTCGGGGACCTGGTAGGCGTAGCCCCCGGCGCCGTCCTCCTTCCAGACCTGCTCGCTCGCGAACAGGTCGGCCACGTCGAAGTCGGCCGTGGACTCGTAGTTCATGCTCGCCAGGTCCGGGATCGGCTGGGAGGCGTCCTCCTCGCCCGAGCTCCCTGTGAGGGTTCCCGAGGCGCGCACCGTGCCCGTGATCGTGGCGTCGCCCCAGCGCTCGAAGTCGCCGCCGCTGTAGACGTCCCCCTGGATGTCGTCGGCCTGGTCCGCCTTGCCGCCCATCTCGAGCACGTAGCTGCCGTCGCCGGAGTCGTTCCCGGCGAAGACCGCGTTGTGGTAGATGCCGCCGCTGGTGGACTCGAGGCGCGCCTCGACGCGCGAGATCTCGGAGCCGATGTTCCCGGTCGAGACGACCGTGTAGGACTCGTCCCCGTTGTCCGCCACGGTCGCCCAGTAGGAGCCACCGCCGAAACCGATCGGAGCTTCCTCGGTCCCGATCGGCCCGTCGTCCCCGCTGGTGAGATTGGTCACCGCCTGGGCGACGCCGGCGTCGGCCGTGAGGTCGGCGCGGTGTCCCTCGATGCTCGCGCCGCGCTCCCGCTGGGAACGCAGGGCGCTCCCGAGCACCGCACCGCACAGGACCAGCAGCGTCACGACGACGACCAGGGCCGCCACGGTCACGCTGCCTGTACGTCGGGGGCAGGGGACCGGGGCTCCGGGTCGTCTCGTCGCTCGCATGGGCATCCTCTTCGTCATCAGTTGCGGATCCGAATGGCCGAGGCCGCGGTCTTGCGCAGCAGCCGGCCGTCGTTGCTCGTGCTCTCGAGGGTGAGGCGCAGGGTCAGGACGTTGCCCTGCACGTCCACGGAGAAGCCGCGCTCGTCGATGAGCCCGTTGCCGTTCTCGTCGACGCCGTCGAGCGTCTCTCCGTCGAGGTACTCGGCGACGTCCTTGACCAGCACGACGCGCCGCTCGTCCTCCGTGCCTGGCGCGATCGTCCGCACCAGCCAGCCCTCGTCCACCAGGCCGTCCCCGTCGTTGTCGACGTCGTCGTCGAGCTCCTGGGGGTCGTACTCCAGCTCCAGGAGCGTGTCGGGCCCCCAGGTGATCGCTCCGTCCCAGCCGGTCGCGACGCGGTAGGTGAAGCTCTCGGCGCCCTCCTCCAGCGGGGGCAGGCCGCCGCTCTCGAGCGCCTCGAGCGGCTCGAGCGCACGGTTGAGCGCGCGGTGCAGAGCCTCTCCGAGCCGCTGGTTGTGGGTGTTCTCGTCGATCGCGTCGGAGGTGCGCTGGCTGGTCATGCCGACGCTCGCCATCACGACGCCGAGGATCGTCACGGCGATCAGGGCCTCGATCAGACTGACCCCCGTGCGCCGGTCCCGTCCGCCGTCTCGCTCTCGCGTGGACCTCATCGCGTCAGCACCAGATCGAGT
>CAZDYS010000301.1:0-5452 GCA_964509445.1 uncultured Planctomycetaceae bacterium | reverse complement strand
CGGGCTCGCGCGCGTCCCCGGGACCGCTCACCCAGCGCACGACGCCGATCGGAAGCTCGGCGCCCGGGCCCTCCGGCCCGTCCAGGCGGAAGTGCTGCACGCGCGTTCCCTCGGCCGAGGCCACGCGCAGGTGCCGCACGCTCCCGTCGCTCAGGAGGTCCTGGGGAACGAAGGCGACGGCGGCGAGGAGGAGGTTGCGACAGAGTCCGATCACGTCCCCTGCATCGGGAAGAAGCTTCCCGGCCTTGAGGGCTTTCCGGAGGCGGAGAGACCGCGCTCGCAGCCCGCCCGGCGACGCGCTCAGGGAGCCGCCCAGGCCGGGAGTCCGGAGTCGATGCCCAGGACGCGACGGATCCAGAGCTCGAACACGAGGACGACCAGGACCGCCATCAGGAGGTTCACGCCGAGGCCGACGCGCGCCATGGTCGAGGAGGGCACGCGGCGGGACGAGAACACCACGGCGTTGGGGGGCGTCGCGACCGGGAGCATGAACGCGCAGGAGGCGGCGATCGTCGCCGGCAGCATCAGGAGCAGCGGGGAGATGCCCGCCGCCGTCGCCGCCTGCCCGAGGACCGGCAGGAGCACCGCGGTGGTGGCCGTGTTCGACGTGACCTCGGTCAGGGCCGCCATCAGCAAGACGACCGCGGCGACCATGACCCAGCTCGAGGTCCCCTCGAGGAGCGGCCCCAGCGAGGAGCCCAGCAGCGTGTCCAGCCCGGAGACCTGGAAGCCCCCGGCGATCGCGAAGCCGCCGCCGATCAGGAGCAGGACCTCCCAGGGCAGCTTGCTCGCCGTGCGCCAGTCCATCAGACGCTCGCCGTTCCCGGCCGGGAGGAGAAACGTGAGCACGGCCATGGCGGTGGCGACGGTCGCGTCCGTTACGAACTTCCCGGGCGCTTCCACGCTGTCCGGCGTCAGGAGCCCCGCCCAGCCGGGCACGCGCACGAGACCGAGGTCGAGGCCTCCGCGCGTGATCCACAGGAGAGCCGTGGTCACGAAGACCGCGGCCATCGTCTTCTCGGCGCGCGTCATCGGGCCCAGCTGCTCGCGCTCGGCGCGGATCACCTCGGCGCCGCGCTCGCCGTGGTCCGGGACCCGCAGCAGCACGCGCGTCAACAGGAACCAGGCCGCCGGCACGTAGAGCAGGACCAGCGGGAAGAGGCTCAGCATCCACGCGCCGAAGGAGATCGCGGGCGCCTCGGGGTAGCGGTCGGAGAACTGCCCGAGGAAGACCTGGTTCGGCTGCGTCCCCACGGGAGTCGCGATTCCGCCGACGGAGGCCGAGTAGGCCATGCCGAGCAGGAGGCTGATCGCGAACGGGTCGTGCAGGCCGGGCTCCTTGCCGGTCACGCTCGTGATCACCGCGACGCCGATCGGCAGCATCAACAGGGTGGTCGAGGTGTTGTTGACCCAGAGGGACAGGAAGGCCGAGGCGACCATGAACCCGAGCACGAGGCTCCGCGGCCGCGTCCCCACGCGCGCGATGATCGCGAGCGCGATGCGCCGGTGGACGTTCCAGCGCTCGAGCCCCAGCGCGATCACGAAGGCCCCGATGAAGAGGAACACCAGGTCGTGCATGTAGCGCGGAGCCACCTCGCGCCCCCCCATCACGCCGAGCAGCGGGAAGAGCGCCGCCGGCAAGAGGGACGTCGCGCCGATCGGCAGCGCCGAGGTGATCCACCAGATCGCCGTCAGCCCGGTGACGGCGGCCACGCGCCGCTGCGCGGGCTCGAGCGGTCCGTCGAGGAACAGGAGCAGGAGGAACACGAGCGGCCCCAGGGCGAGACCGACGCGCTGCACGCGCGGGCTGGTCGCCTCGCTCGGAAGGCTCACGAGGACGGCTTCGTCTGCTCGAGGACCCAGCCGAGGTAGCCCTGCTCCACGTGCTCCGGCGTCAGCACCACGAACTCCGGCAGGTCGTAGGGGTGCTCGGCGCGCACGAAGGCCTCCAGCCGCGCGACCGCGTCCGCTCCGGTCTTGAGGACCAGCAGCGCCTCCGGCTCCTTCTCCACCCGCCCCTCCCAGCGATAGACGCTGGTGACCGGGAGCAGGTTGGCACAGGCCACGAGCCGCTCTTCGACCAGACGCTCGGCGAACGACTCCGCCGCGCTGGCGGGACAGGTGACGAGCACGACGCGGGCTGCCGTCGACATGGGCGAGATGGTACTCGGCCGGGTTCCCCGCGCTAGAATCCGGCCCATGGGACTGCTGCACTCCTTGGTCGTCTCGACCCTCCCCCTCCTCCCGAACGCGCTCATGCGCGCGCTGTCGAACCGCTACATCGCCGGCGAGGCCCTGGAGGACGCCCTGGTCCGCCTGCGTTCGCTGCGCGACCGCGGCTACACCGGGATCCTCGACATCCTCGGCGAGGACGTCGCCGACGCCGCCGAGGCACGCGCGGTGATGATCGCCTACCGCGACGCGGCCGACGCGCTGCAGGCCGAAGGGCTCGACGCGTACGTGTCGGTCAAGCCCACCCACCTCGGCCTGCGCGAGTCCGAGGAGCTGGCCTACGAGCTGTACCTCGAGCTCGCGCATCACTGCCGGGAGCTCGGGCTCTTCGTCCGGGTCGAGATGGAGGACCACACCACCACCGACGCGACGATCCGCATCTTCGAGCGGCTGCGCGCAGAGGTGGACAACGTCGGGATCGTGCTGCAGTCACGGCTGTTCCGCACCGAGGCGGACATCGACGGCCTGGCCGCGGGAGACCTGTCCGTGCGGATGGTGAAGGGCGTCTACCTGGAGCCCGCCGAGATCGCCCACACGGAGCCCGACCCGATCCGCACCGCGTTCCTGGAGCGCACGCGGCAGCTCTTTCGACGCGGCGCCTACGTCAGCCTGGCGACGCACGACGACGTGCTCGCCGAGGACCTGTTCCGGATCTGCCGGGAGGAAGGCGTCGGGACCGATCGCTACGAGCTCCAGGTCCTCCTGGGCGTGCGCGAGTGGCTGTGGGAGAAGTGGAAGGCGGCCGGCCACCCGGTACGCGTCTACGTCCCCTACGGTCCCGAGTGGCGCGCCTACAGCACGCGGCGCCTGCGCAAGAACCCCGAGCTCCTGCGCGCGGTGATGCTCAGCTTCCTCGGCAAGAAGTAGGCCCCGGCCCGCGCGCACCGCGGTCCGCCACGGGCGTCACTTCCCGATCGCCAGCCGGCGCGCGAGGATCTCCGACAGCTGACCGGTGCGCACGATCTTGTCCATCGTCGTGCGGAAGTCGTAGCTCACGCGGTACCAGGTCACCTGGTGGTCCTCGAGGACCGCGTAGCAGGCGCGGCAGTCGCCATCGCGCGGCTGGCCCGTCGAGCCGACGTTGATGAAGTACTTGCGCCCCTCCTCGAGGGGGAGCGTCAGCTCGTCCGCCCCGTTCAGGGCGTGGAAGCGGAGGTCCTCGTCGTGCATGCCCGGCTGGTGCGTGTGCCCCGCCACGCCGATGTCGTCCGTGGCGCTGAAGATCGAGCGCAGCTTGTCCGGATTGAGGATGCCGTCCGTCGACAGGACGTATTCACGCACGGGATCGCGCGGCGAGCCGTGGACGAACGAGAAGCGTCCCTCGTTCATGCGCAGCGGCAGCGCTCGCAGCCACTTCCAGCGCGAGCGCTTCTCCGTCGAGCTCCACCACCGCGGCTGCATCCGCTTGCGGGTGTAGTCGATCGCGCCGCGCGCGTGCGGGTTGAAGTCCGACGCATCGCGGAACAGGGCCTCGTCGTGGTTCCCCATCAGGCACCAGCGCGCGTGCCCCCGGACCAGGTCGACGCAGAACTCGGGGTCGGGGCCGTAGCCGACCACGTCCCCGAGACAGATCAGGTCCGTGATCCCGCGCTCGCGGATGTCGGCGAAGACCGCCTCGAGTGCCTCCCGGTTGGAGTGCAGGTCGGAGATGACCGCGACCTTCATGCGTGCACGAAGCCCTCCTCGGCCGCCTCCACGAGTCGCCTGCGCACGTCCTCGAGGGAGCCCTCGATCGTCGCGCCCGAGGCCTTCACGTGTCCGCCACCGCCGAAGCGGGACGCCAGCGCGCACACGTCGTAGTCCGTCTTGCTGCGCGCGGACAGCTTGCAGCGCCCGGGCTCGAGCTCGCGGACGTAGAGCACCACCTCGACGCTCTCGACGGCGCGCAGGACGTCCAGCGCGGTGTCGCTGTCCGACAGCTCGTTCGCCGCCCCCGCATTCAGCGGGTGATCGAGGACCGCCAGCCGTCCGTCCGCGTGGTAGGTCGTGCGCTCCAGCAGGGCGCCGAGAGCGCGCGGCTCCGTGGCCGGCATGGTCTGGTAGATCGAGCCGTAGATCTTGGTCGGGTCGACGCCCGCGCGCAGCAGCTCGGCCGTGATCGAGAGCGTCTCGGCGTCCGTGTTGCTGTAGCGGAACCAGCCCGTGTCCGTGACGATCGAGGTGAACACCGCCTCGGCCGTGGGGCGATCGATGGAGACGCCCAGCTCCTGCAGGACGCGGAACACCAGGAGGCCCGTGGCCGAGGCTCCCACGTCGAGGTACGCGGCGTCCCACCAGGGCGCGCGCAGCGGCGGGTGATGGTCGATGACGAGCTTCTTGGAGGGAGCGCGCTCGATGGCGGCCTGCAGCTCGGGCCCGCAGCGAGACGGCTCGTTGAAGTCGAGCAGCCCCACCACGTCGTGAGGCGGGAGCTCGCCGCCGGGGAACACCTGGAAGGGTCCCGACGCCAGGAGGTCGTCGAAGCCGCGCGTCGGCAGGTCGGGATCCAGGATCACCACCTCCTTGCCGAGCGCCTGCAGGCCGCGCGCGAGAGCCGCCTGCGCTCCGAGGCAGTCGCCGTCCGGGCGCACGTGGCCGACCAGCACGAAACGCTGGGCCGTGCGCAGGAGCTCGATGGCCTGCGCCTGGGCGGCGTCGGGTCGGGGAGTGGAAGCGTGAGGCATGGATCGAGGCTCGAGGTGAGGAGGAGATTCTAAGGGATGCTCAACGCGGAGCGCAGAACCGCTGGCGTCCGCCGACCCAGGTCCCGGTGACGCCCGCCTCGCCACAGGTCACGGCCTCGAGGACTTCGTGCTCGTCGAAGGGACCTTCGTGGAGCGCCAGGTCCGCGAACCGGCCCGCCTCGAGCTCCCCCGTCGCCCCCTGCGCTCCGAGGGCCCGGGCCCCCTGGACCGTCGCCATGGAGAAGGCCTCCCCGGGGGACAGACCGGGCTGCGCCCGGCGCAGGAGCGCGAGCTCGCGACCGAGGTCCAGGTCCTCGTTGCTCGCCAGGGAGTCGGTTCCGAGGGCCACCGGAACCCCGGCGCGCCGGTAGCGCTCGAGAGGGAACGGAGCGCGCCCGAAGAACGCGTGCGTGCCCGGACAGTGGACCAGCACGACGCCCGCCCGGGCGAGTCGCGCGGGCTCGCCGCGCCCGGGGTGGTTGCCGTGCACGAGCGAGGTTCCGGGCCCGAGCAGGCCTGCGCGCTCGAGGAGGTCGAGGCCCCGGACGCGCGGCGAC
>CAZDYS010000300.1:0-5454 GCA_964509445.1 uncultured Planctomycetaceae bacterium | reverse complement strand
GGCATCCCCGCTTCGGCGCACTCCTTGCGCAGGTGGAGGACGAGGACGGGGACGAGGTGGGGGCGCGGAGTCATCGGGCGGAGTCTGCTCTACGCCTCGGGGCCGGACAAGTTGGCGCTCCGGACGGTCGATAGCAGAGGACCAACGGGAGACCCGCTGCCTTCGTAGCCACCGGGTAGCCATCGGGCGGCCGGCGTTGTCGCGTCCGAGCGGCGTCCCTAGACTCCGCGGGCAGCGCGACCCGGAGGAGACCCGCAAGTTCTTCCGCCCGACCCCCTCCATGGAGCCCTCCGAACCGACCCCCGAACGCGGCCGCATCGCGTTCGGTCTGCCCGCCCGCCCCGGGTGGCGGGGCGAGCTCTGGATCCTGGGCTTCTTCGCGCTCTGCACGCTGGTCCTGACCTGGCCGATCCCGGTCACGCTGAACCAGGCGACCGGTCTGCGCGGCGACTACTTCAACAACCTCTGGAACGTGTGGTGGCTGGGGGAGTCCCTGTCCCAGGGCAGGCATCCCTGGCACACCGACCTGCTCTGGTATCCGGAGGGGCTCTCGCTGCTGCGCCACACGCTCTCGCCGATCAACGCGGCCCTCGGCGTCGCGCTGTCCACGGTCCTCGGTCCGCACGCCGTGTTCAACGTCGTGCTGCTGGTGAACTTCTTCCTCGCGGCCTGGACCTTCAGCCTGTTCGCGCGCGTCCTGACCGGGAGCACGGCCGGCGGGGTCCTGGGCGGGATGCTCTACAGCTTCAACCCGTTCCACTACTACTACCTGTGCCAGGTGAACGTGTTCTCCCTGGCCTGGCTGCCGCTCGCGCTGCTCTTCTTCGTGCGCGTCTACCGCGAGGGAGGACGACGCAACGTCGTGCTGGCCGCGCTGTTCACCGGCTGCATCGCGGCGAGCTCCGAGTACTACGTGATGTACGCCGTGCTCACCGTGGGCTGGATGATCGCGGCGGGCAAGCTCCTCGACCCCTCGGTCCCCTGGGCGCGCGGCACGCAGCGGCTCCTGGTGACCGGAGCGCTCTGCGGCGTCGTCGTCACGCTCGTCGCCGCGCCGCTGCTCTACGGGACGATCTGGCCCGTGGACGCGCCGGCAGCGGTGGGCGTCGACAATGTGCAGGCCAAGCGCTCGAACGACCTGTTCGGCTACGAGTGGGTGGGGGGACCCGAGCGGCTCACGGTCTCCTGGCCCACGATGCTGGGCTACTCGACGCTGCTCTTCCTGTTGCCGATGGCCCGGCGCATCGTCCGGCGCCAGAGGTTCTGGGTGCTCGTCGGGGCGTTCTTCCTGGTCCTGAGCTTCGGCTACGAGCTGTACGTCGAGCGCGAAAAGACCGGCATCCCGCTGCTGTACACGGTGCTCGAGGACGTCCCGCTGATGGACATGCTGCGCAAGCCCGACCGCGCGTTCCTGATGGTGCTCCTGGTCGCCTCGCTGGCGTTCGCGGAGGCCTGGAGCGGGCTCGCGGAGCGACTGCAGCGCACCGGTCCGCGGCGCCTCGCGTTCGGCGCCTGCCTCCTGCTGCCGATGTTCGAGCTCTCCGGCGTCCCGTTCCACCGCTTCGACTACGAGGTTCCGACCTACTACGAGGAGCTCGCCCAGGAGGACGACGTCACGGCGATCGTCGCCGGTCCGCCCGGGCGCATGGACATCGAGAACGCGCGCTACGTGTTCTTCCAGACGGTGCACGGGAAGAAGCAGCCCCTGGGCTACTGCACGATCCTCTCGAAGGGGGAGCGGCAGGTCTGGCTGCAGACGGAGCTCGTGAACACCTTCTGGGCCTACCTGGCGGGGGCGCAGCACGAGCTCGGGGAGGAGGCGGACAAGGACTTCCCGACCTTCGTCGCGAACAAGGGCTTCGACCGCGTGGTGATCCACAAGACGATGCCGCGCCAGCGCCCGCCGAAGAAGGAGCTGAACGACCGCACGGTCTGGGCTCCGTTCTTCCTGGTGGCCGAGCCGCTGCTCGAGATGCGCCAGGTGGGGCTCTTCCTCGACCGCCCGATCGACCGCAAGACGCAGACGGCGCTGGATCGGCTGATGCGCCGCGCCTTCGGGCTTCCGGTGTACGAGGACGACGACGTGGTCGTCTACCAGCCGCGCAGGAGGGACGGATGAACGAGCGCCCGACCCTGAGCGTCGTGCTCCCGTGCCTCAACGAGGCCTCCCACCTGGCGGAGTCCGCGCGCACCATCGCGCGCACGCTCGACGCGATCCCGATCGATCACGAGCTCGTGATGGTCGACGACGGCTCCGACGACGCGACCTGGGAGGTGATCGCGGGGCTCGCGGAGGAGCTCGGCACGGTGCGCGGGATTCGCCTGAGCCGGCGTTTCGGGAAGGAGCAGGCGCTGTGCGCCGGCCTCGAGAGCGCCCAGGGTCACGCGGTCGTCGTGATGGACTCCGACCTGCAGCACCCGCCGGCGCTCCTGCCGGACATGGTGCGCGCCTGGCGCGACGAGGGCTTCGAGGTCGTCGAGGCGCGCAAGACCAGCCGCGGGGACGAGCCGTTCCTGTCGCGCGTCGAGGCGGGGCTGTTCTACTCGCTCCTGCGCCGCGTCTCCGGCTACGACCTGTCCGGTGCCTCGGACTACAAGCTGATGGACCGCAAGGTCGTCGAGGCCTGGTCGCAGATGCCGGAGCGCAACCTGTTCTTCCGCGGCATGTCGGCCTGGCTCGGCTTCAAGCGCAAGGAGCTGCCCTTCGACGTCGAGGAGCGCGCGGGCGGGAGCTCCGGCTGGAACGTGCGAGGTCTGCTGCGGCTGGCGATCACGGGCATCACGGCGTTCTCCTCGCTGCCGATCCACGTGGTCACCCTGACCGGCCTCCTGTTCTTCGCGTTCGCGATCCTGCTCGGGATCCAGACGCTCTACAACTGGATGACCGGAACCGCGACGGTGGGCTTCACCACCGTGATCCTCCTGGTGCTGATCACCGGAAGCGCGACGATGATCGGCCTCGGCGTCATCGGGATCTACGTCTCGCGGATCTACAACGAGGTGAAGGGCCGACCGCGCTTCCTGGTGTCCGAGCGGACCGAGGACGCGCGCGACGGCCTGTAGGGGACGACCGGCTCCCTTCCCGCGCCTCAGCGCAGTGGACCGTCCTCCAGTCGGTCCAGGAGACGCACGACGAGCCGCGTGATGCGCGCCAGCTTCGCGTAGTCGATCTTCTCCGCCGTGTCCGTCGTGCGGTGATAGTCCGGGTGCTCCCCGGCGCTCAGGAACGCGACCGGGATCGCGAGGTGCTTCGCGAAGTTGGCGTGGTCGGAGCGGTTCCAGTCCTCGTCCTGGCTCGCGAGCGTCGGGAACCCCTCGAGCGGCGCGAGGTCGTAGGCCGCCTGGGCGACCCGGTTGAAGGCGGGGTGCGCGTCCGTCGGCGTGAGGTAGAGCTCCTCCGGCGCGGTCCGGCCGATCATGTCGATGTTCACGTTCGCCACCGCGGTGCAGCCCGGAGGGAGCTCGGGAGCCCGCGCCCAGGCGTCCGATCCCCACAGTCCCTTCTCCTCGCCGGAGACCCACAGGAGCAGCACCGACCGACGCAGCGGGCCGTAGGCGGCCAGGGCCTCGGCCACGGCGAGCAGCCCGCTCGAGCCGGAGGCGTTGTCGTCCGCTCCGTGGTAGACCGCTCCGTCCTCCGCCACGCCCAGGTGGTCGTAGTGGGCGGAGACGATCAGCACCTCGCGCGCGAGCTCCGGATCGCGGCCGGGCCAGAACCCCGCGACGTTCTTGACCTCGACGTCGCCCGTGCGGACGACGCGCTCCTCGCGCAGGCGGAGCGGCAGCCTGGTTCCCGGGGCGAGCGTCTCCTCGCCGCCCGTCAGCGCGAGGAGCGCGTGCCGGCGCAGCATCAGGTAGGGGAGGTCCTGGGACGCCGGAAGCGGCTCCGGACGGTAGGTCAGCCCGTCCCGGCCCGTGACCTCCGCGATGCGCGCGTACTTCGCCTCGTAGCCCTTCGTCACGTGCTCGGTCTCGCCGAAGAGGACGCCCAGCGCACCGGCCGCGCGCGCTCGTCGGAGGATCCGCCGCACCGAAGCCCCGTGATCGAACACCAGCGCCCAGCTGCCGGTGAGGTCGCGCCCCTCGAACGCGTCCCCGGACCCGTCGCCCGCGGAGACGACGGCGCCGTCCGTGACGCACGGGAACGCGTGGCTGCTGCGCGCGAGGTAGTAGTCGCTCTGGAACAGCCGTCGCTCGGTGCCCTGGGCTCGCTTCACCAGCAACCCCGAGCCCGTCGGGTCGAGCCCCGTGCGCACCAGCCGCCAGCGGTGGTAGAAGTCCCCCGAGCCGGCCGGGGAGAACCCCAGTCGCCCCAGGCGCGCCGCGAAGTACAGCGCGGCGGTCTCGAGCCCCTCGCTGGGGGTGTCCCGTCCGGCGAGCTCCTCGTCCGCCAAGAATCGAACGTCGGCCTCGAGCGAGTCGACGTCGACCGCGTCCAGGGCGTGCTCTAGACGCGTCGGGTCCTCGTGCGCCGAGAGCGGTGCGCGGGCGGCCGAGAGCGGAGCACTCGCCAGTCCGAGGGCGAGCAGGAGGAGGACGGTGGGGGAAGGCCAGCGCAGCATCGGCTCGTGACTGGAGTGCAGGCAGGGGTTATGAAGGAGGCGACGGGCGACGCAGGATACGTACGCAGGGAACGGATCGGGAATCCCCGCGGAACCTCCGGGCAGAGCGCCTCGTCCTACCCCTCGTTCTCCCCGGATTCCGTCCCTCGGGCAGGGTCCGGCAGCCCGACTCCCCCTCGCGCTCCCCCGAGCCGACCCCCCGTGGGCTCCCCCATGCCGCAGGAAACGCCGACCCTCGACCCCCAGGAGCTCCTCGAACACGGCCCCTGGCTCCGGAAGCTCACGCGCAGCCTGGTGCGGGACCCCGGCGGCGCCGAGGACGTGGCCCAGGAGACGCTGCTGGCGGCCCTGGCGGCGCCCCCGCGGCACCTGGAGGACGGCAAACACCTGCGCGCCTGGCTCGGCCGCGTGGCCTTCAACCTGGCCCACCTGAACACGCGGCGCTCCGTGCGCCGCCAGGCGCGTGAGGAGAACGTCGCGCAGACCGAGCGCCAGACCTCCACGGCGGACGCCGTGATCCGCGCCTCGGTCCTCCAGCGGGTCGACGAGGCCGTCGCCGGGCTCGAGGAGCCCTACCGGAGCGCCGTGCGGCTGCGCTACTTCGAGGGCAAGACCACGGCGGACATCGCGCGCGCGACCGGCGCCAGCGAGAGCGCCGTTCGCAAGCGCCTGTGGCGCGCACGCGCCCGGCTGCGGGTCGTGCTGGAGACCGAGCACAACGGGGAGCGGCAGGCCTGGTTCCAGGGCCTCTTCCCGGCAGCCTTCGGGGCGGAGGCTCTGAGGCGCTCCGGCTCGGGCGGGATCCCCGCCGCGAGCACGGCCCTCGGCGCGGGCGGCGCCTGGCTCACCGCGGCTGCCCTGGTGGCGAGCGTCACCACGTTCCTGTGGCTGG
>CAZDYS010000299.1:0-5456 GCA_964509445.1 uncultured Planctomycetaceae bacterium | reverse complement strand
GCACGTCGACTACGGCCCCGCCGAAGGTCGCACGACCTTCGGGATCATCGGCGTGAAGGTCTGGATCTACAAAGGTCAGATCGAGCCCGGGAAGATGATCGACTGGCGCTTCAACCAGGGCATGTCCGAGCCGCCGCGCAGTCGCGAAGGTGGTGGCCGTGGACGCGGAGGCCCGCGTCGCGGTGGTCGCAGCGGTGGAGGAGATCGGCGCAGCTAGCGCCGGAGGTCAGCCATGGCGATGATGCCCAAGCGGACGAAGTACCGCAAAGTGCAGCGCGGCAAGCTCAAGGGCTTCGCGACGCGCGGCAACAAGGTCTCCTTCGGGGACTTCGGACTGCAGGCCCTGGACTGGGCCTGGATCACCGGACGTCAGATCGAAGCGGGACGGGTCGCGGCCAACCGGGCCACCGGTGGCCAGGCGAAGATCTGGATCCGCGTGTTCCCGCACAAGCCGATCTCGAAGAAGCCCGCCGAAGTGCGAATGGGTAAGGGCAAGGGCGACGTCGACTTCTGGGCGGCCGCGGTCAAGCCGGGGACGATCCTGTACGAGCTCGGCGGTGTTCCCGAGGAGAAGGCCAAGCTCGCCTTCAAGCGTGTCGCGCACAAGATGCCCATCAAAGTGCGCATGGTCCGGCGTCTGCCCACGACCTGATTCCAGCCATGAAGATCGACGAGGTCAGAAGCAAGACCGACTCGGAGCTCGACTTCGAGATCACGAACATGAAGCGCGAGCTCTTCGACCTGCGCTTCCGCGCGGCCACCGAGACCAACGCCAACCCGGCGCGGATCCGCGTGCTTCGCCGCAGCATTGCCCGTATCACCACGGTGCTCCACGAGCGGAGTGCCGGCATTCGTGGACAGGAGAGTCGCTAGCGATGTCCGACCAACGCAACGCCCGCCGCGTGATGCAGGGCACGGTGCTCCGCGCCAAAGGGCGACAGACGGCCACCGTCGAGGTGGAGCGCACCTACAAGCACGCGCGCTACGGCAAGTTCCTGCGCAAGAAGAAGCGCTACCTCGTCCACGACGAGTCCGATTCCGCGCAGCCCGGCGACGTCGTGGAGATCATGGCCTGCCGCCCGATGTCCAAGCTCAAGCGCTGGCGCATGGTCAAGGTCGTCAAGCACGGTGACCTCGGTCTCGTCGGCCAGAGCCCGGACGCCGAGCTCGCGGAGGCCGCCGCTGCCGAAGGAGGCGACTCGTGATCCAGATGCAGACCGTCCTCGACGTGGCGGACAACACCGGTGCCAAGCGCGCGCAGTGCATCAAGGTGCTCGGCGGGACGCACCGTCGCTACGCCGGCCTGGGCGACATCATCGTCGCCTCGGTGAAGAAGTCGATGCCGGGGTCGGACGTGAAGCCGGGCACGGTGGTGCGCGGCGTCGTCGTGCGGACCAGCAAGAACACGCGCCGTCCCGACGGCACCTACGTGCGTTTCGACAAGAACGCCATGGTGATCGTCGACAACGACGGCAACCCGAAGGGCACGCGCATCTTCGGCGCGGTGGCGCGCGAGCTGCGTGACCGCAACTACATGAAGATCATCTCGCTCGCCCAGGAGGTGGTGTGATGCACGTCAAGAAGGGTCAGCAGGTGATCGTCATCGCCGGCAACGACAAGGGCACCACCGGAGAGGTCAAAGAGGTCCAGCGCAAGACGGGCCGCGTGATCGTCGAGGGCGTCAACCTGCGCTGGAAGCACAAGCGTCCGACGCAGGAGAGCCCGAAGGGCGAGCGCGTCCAGGAAGAGTGCTCCATCCACGCGAGCAACGTGATGCCCCTCGATCCGAAGACCGGCAAGGGCACCCGCAAGAAGCTGAAGGCCGAGGCATAACCATGGCTCCCCGTCTGAAAGAGCGCTACCAGAGCGAGATCAAGTCCAAGGTGATGGACGAGTTCTCGATCAAGAACGTCATGGCCGCCCCGCGCCTCGAGAAGGTCGTGATCAACATGGGCTGCAAGGGCGCGGTCGAGAACAAGAACCGCATCGACGCGGCGGTTCGCGACCTGTCCACGATCACCGGCCAGAAGCCGACGGTGCGCAAGGCCCGTCGCTCGATCGCCGGGTTCAAGCTGCGCGAGGGCATGCCGATCGGCGCCGCGGTCACGCTGCGCGGGGATCGCATGTGGGAGTTCCTCGACCGCCTCATCTCCGTCGTCCTTCCGCGTATCCGCGACTTCCGCGGCCTGAAGGACAAGCTCGACGGCCGCGGCAACTACACCGTCGGTCTCGCCGAGCAGTCGGTCTTCCCGGAGATCGACTTCGACAGCCTGGAGTACTCCCAGGGCATGGACATCACTTTCGTGACGAGCACGACGAGCGACAGCGAAGCGCACTTCCTGTTGAAGCAGCTCGGCATGCCCTTCCAGAACAAGGACAACCAGTAAGCAAGACCGATGGCCAAGACCTGCCTCATCAACAAGGCGAACGCCAAGCCGAAGTTCAAGTCGCGCGTGATTCGTCGCTGCGGGCTGTGCGGTCGTCCTCGCGCCGTCTACCGCAAGTTCGGGATCTGCCGCATCTGCCTGCGCGAGAAAGCGCTGCTCGGCGAGATCCCCGGGATGCGCAAGGCCTCCTGGTAGGAGATTCCCAGCCATGATGACCGACCCGATCGCCGACATGATCACCCGCATCCGCAACGCGAATGCGGTGCGTCAGAAGTCGACCACCATGCCCGCCTCGAAGATGAAGGTGGGTGTCGCCGAGGTCCTCAAGGAAGAGGGCTTCATCAGCGGCTACGAAGTCAAGCCGGGCACGCCGTCCAGCGAGCTGGAGATCCAGCTCAAGTACGGCCCCGACGGCGAGTTCGTGCTGAACGAGCTCAAGCGCGTCAGCAAGCCCGGCTGCCGCGTCTACTCCAGCGTGAAGGACCTCCCGAAGGTGCTTCGCGGCATGGGGATCCACGTCCTGTCCACCCCGAAGGGGATCCTGTCGGATCGCGCCGCCCGTCGTGAGAACGTCGGAGGCGAGGTCCTCTGCAAGGTGTCCTAACGCTCATGTCGCGCATCGGAAAACTGCCCATCGAGATCCCTGGTGGGGTCGACGTCGCCCAGCAGGGACGCACCGTGACGGTGAAGGGTCCCAAGGGCACGCTGTCCATGGACGTGCGTCCCGAGATCGACGTCGAGGTCGAGAACGGCTCCGTCAACGTCCGTCCGAACGGATCCGGTGCGCCGCGTCAGGCGCGTGCCTTCCACGGCATGACCCGGGCGCTCCTGAACAACATGGTCACCGGGGTCTCCACGGGCTACTCGAAGAGCCTCGAGATCATCGGCGTCGGTTGGAACGCCGCGGCGCAGGGCAAGAAGCTCACGCTGAACATCGGCTTCTGCCACCCGGTCGAGTTCACCCTCCCGGAGGGTCTGAGCTGCGAGACGCCGAAGCCGACCCAGATCGTCGTCAGCGGCGCCGACAAGCAGGTGGTGGGCCAGTTCGCCGCCACCGTGCGCGCGGTGCGCCCGCCCGAGCCGTACAAGGGCAAGGGCATCCGTTACTCCGGCGAGTACGTGCGCCGCAAGCAGGGCAAGAGCTTCGGGAGCTAGCGCCAGATGAAAGCCAAAGAGGTCAAGAACAAGCGCCGCGAGCGCCGGAAGATGCACGTGCGCCGCACGCTGCGTCGTCAGGGGCCGGTCGTCCGTCTCTCCGTCAACCGCACGCTGAAGCACATCTCGGCGCAGGTGGTGGACGAGAACACCGGCCTGACCGTCTGCGGTGCTTCGACCACCGCCAAGAAGTACTCCGGCGACCTGAGCGGCAAGACCAAGACCGAGCGCGCCGCCTACGTCGGCGCCGAGATCGCCCGCCTCGCCAAGGAGAAGGGGATCGAGACCGTCGTGTTCGACCGCGGACACTGCAAGTTCCACGGGCGTGTCAAGGCGCTCGCCGATGCCGCCCGCGAGGGGGGGCTGAAGTTCTAAGCATGAAAGCCAAGATCACGTACCTGGACACCGCGGAGTCGGCCGAGCTCGAGGCCATCACCGAGGTGCTCGTGAAGATCAACCGGTCGGCCGCCGTCGTGAAGGGCGGTCGCCGCTTCTCGTTCTCGGCGCTCTCCGTGGCGGGCAACCGCGACGGCATCGTGGGGCACGGCTTCGGCAAGGCACGCCAGGTCCCGGCGGCGATCGAGAAGGCCGCGAAGGACGCGCGCAAGCACATGATGCGGGTGACGCTGACCGAGGCCGGCTCCATCCACCACGAAGTGCACGGACGCCACTGCGGCTCTTCCGTCGTCCTGATTCCGGCCAGCCCGGGTACGGGCATCATCGCCGGCGCCTCCGTGCGAGCCGTCTGCGAGATGGCCGGCATCAAGAACATCCTCACCAAGTCCCACGGGTCGACGAACCCGATCAACCTGATCAAGGCCACCTTCCACGCGCTGTCGCAGCTGCGCACGCCGGAAGCGGTCGCCGCGCTCCGGGGCGTCCAGCTCTAGAGGACCCGTCATGGACCTGAAGACCGTTTGCCAGAAGGGCACCAAGTTCAAGGCGCGCACCCGCGTGGGGCGCGGCATCGGCAGCAAGGGCAAGACCTGTGGCCGGGGACACAAGGGTTGGGGCGCGCGCTCCGGCTCGACGCGTCGTCCGGGCTACGAGGGCGGCCAGATGCCGATCTACCGCCGTGTGCCGAACCGCGGCTTCACGAACGCGCGGTTCAAGACGGACTACACGATCGTCAACGTCGCCGCTCTCGACGCGTTCGAGGATGGAGCCACCGTCGACCTGGCGGCCGTGCTCGAGCGCGGTCTGGTCAGCCTGAACACGAAGCTCTTCAAGGTGCTCGGCAACGGCGAGCTCACCAAGAAGCTCACCGTGCGCGCCCAGAAGTTCTCGAAGAGCGCCGCAGAGAAGATCGAACAGGCCGGCGGTTCCGTCGTCCTGCTCGACAAGAAGGGCAACGAGGCCACCGCCGAGGCACCCGCGGGGAACTGAACCGGTGAAGACCGTCCTCCAACTGCTCCAGATTCCGGAGACCCGTCAGAAGATCACTTCGACGCTCTGGATCCTCATCATCTACCGGATCGGGTTCCACATCCCGCTGCCGGCGATGAGCCCTCGTGCGATCAGCGATCTGACGAGGGGGGCGGACTCGGTCTTCGGGCTCCTGTCGGCGTTCTCCGGCAGCCAGCTCGGCCAGGCGGTCATCTTCGCGCTCGGGATCATGCCGTACATCTCGGCGTCGATCATCTTCTCGGTGCTGGCGAAGGTGTCGCCCCAGCTCGAGGCCATCCAGAAGGAAGGCGCCTCGGGACAGAAGAAGATCAACCAGTGGACGCGCCTCGCGGTCGTCCCGATCAGCCTGCTCCAGGGCCTGATGATCTGGTTCGGCTTCTTCAAGGACTCGCCCCTCGTGCTCGAGAGCGTGAGCCCCTTCGCCGCGATGTGCACGGTCGTCCTGGGCCTGATGGCGGGCGCGCTGTTCGTCATCTAAATCACCTTCCAGACGGATGGATCTTCGGA
>CAZDYS010000298.1:0-5469 GCA_964509445.1 uncultured Planctomycetaceae bacterium | reverse complement strand
CCGGGCTGCGGCCGCAGCGCGGAACTGCGACGTCGGAGGGAGACTCTGGGACGCAAGCGCAAGGACCACCCGCTGCTCGAGGGCGAGCCGGGCGTCGGCAAGACCGCCGTCGTCGAGGCGCTCGCGAGCGCGATCGTCGCGGGCGAGGTCCCGAGCTCCCTGGAGAACAAGCGCATCCTCGGCCTGGACCTCGCGTCGCTGCTCGCCGGTACGAAGTTCCGCGGCGAGTTCGAGGAGCGGCTGAAGCGGCTGATCGAGGCGCTCCAGGAGCTGGACGGCCAGGTGCTCCTGTTCATCGACGAGCTGCACACGATCGTCGGCGCCGGCGGAGCCGAGGGTGGCGCGGACGCGTCGAACCTGCTCAAGCCCGCGCTCGCCCGCGGGGAGCTGCACGTGATCGCGGCGACGACGCTCGACGAGTTCAAGAAGCACATCGAGAAGGACCCCGCGCTCGAGCGCCGCTTCCAGCCGATCGTGGTCGAGGAACCGGACCACGAGACGTGCCTCGCGATGCTGCGCGGCCTGAAACGACGCTACGAGCGGCACCACGGGGTCCGTATCGCGGACGACGCGCTGGACGCCGCGGTCCGCCTGTCGGTGCGCTACCTCAACGATCGCCACCTCCCGGACAAGGCCATCGACCTGATGGACGAAGCGGCCAGCCGCTTGCGGCTCGAGGTCGAGAGTATGCCGCGCGTGATGGCCGAGCTCGCCGCGCGCATCTCGCAGGTCGAGATGCAGCTGCTGCAGCTCGACCACGGCAGCCTGAAGGAGGGCAAGCAGGACGCGCTGGAGCGCGACCTCGCGGAGGCGCGCCGCGAGTTCGTGATGTACGAGTGCATCTGGAGCGACTACCGGGCCGCTCTGGAGGAGCTGAAGCGACTGCTCGAGGAGGAGGCGGAGCTGCGCTTCCTCGCGATGAAGGCCGACCAGCACGGCTCCGGCGACTTCGCGCGGCAGACGAAGACCGAGAAACTCCCCCTCGTCGAGGAGAAGATTCGCCAGGCGCGCAAGACGCTGCAGCGCTTCCAGACGGAGCACGACTTCCTCAAGCGCGAGGTCGGCGTGCCGGAGATCGCGCAGGTGCTCTCGGACTGGGCCGGGATGCCCGTGGGGACCGTGCTCGAGGACGGGATGTCGCGGCTGGCGGGCCTGCGCGAGACGCTCGAGTCGCGCCTCTTCGGACAGCCGCGCGCGATCGACGTGATGGTCCGCTTGATGCGCCGCGCGCAGGTGGGCCTCGGCGATCTGCAGCGCCCGACCGGCGTCGTGCTCTTCCTCGGCCCGAGCGGCGTCGGAAAGACCGAGCTCGCCAAGTGCGTCGCGGCGGAGCTCTTCGGCGGCGCCGACCGGATGGTTCGCTTCGACATGTCGGAGTTCAACCAGGAGCACCAGGTCGCGCGCCTGGTCGGGTCGCCGCCCGGCTACGTCGGCCACGGCGAGGGCGGCGAGCTGACGGAGGCGATCCGTCGCAAGCCCAACTCGCTCGTGCTGCTCGACGAGATCGAGAAGGCGCACCCCAAGGCCTGGGACCTCTTGCTGCAGGTGTTCGACGAGGGGCGACTGACGGACAGCGAGGGCCGGCACGTCGACTGCCGGAGCTGCCTGTTCGTGATGACCTCGAACCTGTTGACCTCGGACGATCTCGAGACCCTCGACGAGACCACGATCCGGCGCCGACTGACGGCGCACATGCGCCCGGAGCTCGTCAACCGCATCCAGGACGTCGTTCCGTTCCACGACCTCGGTCGGGAGGAGCTCGCGTCCGTTCTCGGACTGCTCCGGGCGAGCCTCGACGGCCAGCTGCAGGAGAAAGGCCTGTCCGCCACGCTCACCCCCGCGCTGGAGGAACACCTCATCGAGGCCGGGATGAGCGAGGGCATGGGCGCCCGCTCGGTCCAGCGCGCGTTCGACCGCCTAGTGCGCGACGTCCTGGTCGACCACCTGTTCGAGGAGCAGCCGGCCGCCGGGAGCGCGACCCTGGTCGTCGACCTCGAGGGCGAGCGCGGCGTGGTCCGCCCGGCGAGCGGCGCCGGCGAACGAGCGGCCTAGGCCGCGTTCGACCTACCAGGGACCGCGCTTGCCGCGCCGCGGCGTCGCGACCAGCTGCCAGTCGTCCTCGTAGAGCACGTGGCCCGGGTCGGCCGTCTTGAGGAGCTCGACCAGCACGCCGTGGGCGCGCAGGAGGTGGACGAGCTCCCAGGTCTTCGCGATCGGCTCCGCCGCCTCGGCCTTGAACCACGACAGCGCGCGCTCGTGCTCCCCTTCCTGCAGGACGCGCGGGATCTCCAGGTGCGCGTTGAACCACTCCAGGAGCTGCACCAGCCGCGCGTGGTCCTCGCGCGACAGCTCACGCTCGTCGCGCAGCTCGTGCCCGGCGACGAGGATGCCCTTCTTGCGGGTGGAGTCCTCGTCCACCTCGGTCAGCACGAAGCGCAGGTACATGGCGTCAGGCGCCTCGAGCGACGAGGCTAGTCGGACTCCCCCGCGCGGGGACATCGCCCGGCGCAGAGACGCGTGAGGCCCGGCGCCGTCCCGAAGACCACGAAGCCCGCGAGCGCGTGGACGAGCACGCCGAAGGCCCCCTGCGCCCAGAGATCGGCGGGCCGCTCGGGCTGCACCGCCCAGCCGGCGATCTGGTGCAGCGCCAGTCCGCTCTGCACGAGCAGCCAGACGCCCAGGAAGCACAGCCCGAAATAGAACAACTCGTACGCCTTCATCCTCTGCTCCTGTCTCCTCTCTCTCTCGATGCGGCTCGCCGCCCCGTCAGCGTAAGAACGCGCGCGCCCGGCCCCAAGTCGCTGGGGCCGCGGCATGGAGAGGCCCCGGCCGCCCCGCTACCATCGCCTCGGTGACCCCCGCACCGTCCTCGCTCGGATGATCGGCTTCCTCCTGCGCCGGTTCCTGTGGTTCCTGCTCACGCTCTGGGCGGTGGTCACGGTGTCCTTCTTCCTGATGCGCGCCGTGCGCGGCGGACCGTTCTCGAGCGAACGCTCGCTGCACCCGGTGGTCGAGCGCAACCTGGAGGCGCGCTACCACCTCGACTGGCCGCAGTGGAAGCAGTACCTGCAGTACGTCGGTCCGCTCAACCTGGACGAGCAGGGCCTGGAGGTGCTCGGAGGCGACGGGACGCGCCCGTTCGGAGGCGTGCTCACCGGCGACCTCGGTCCGTCGTTCAAGTACCGCGACTTCACCGTCAACGACATCATCGGGCAGTCGCTGCCGATCTCGATCGCGCTCGGGACCGTCGCGCTCCTGTGGGCGCTCGCGCTCGGGCTCACGACCGGGGTCCTGAGCGCGCTGTGGCGAGGCGGCAAGCTGGACCTCTCGCTGCGCCTCGCGGCGACCGGAGGCATCGCGCTGCCGAACTTCGTGATCGCCGGCTTCCTCGTGCTCGCGCTGGTGTTCGGGCTGCGCGCCTTCCCCGTCGCCGGCTGGGGCTCGCTCGCGCACCTGTTCCTGCCGGGCCTCGCGCTGGGCGCGCCCTTCGCCGCCTACATTTCGCGCCTGACGCGCACGGGCATGCTCGAGGTGCTGTCCCAGGACCACATCCGCACCGCGCACGCCAAGGGACTCCTGCCGCGTACCGTCCTCCTGCGCCACGCGCTGAAGGGCGGACTGCTGCCGGTCGTCAGCTACCTCGGTCCGGCGACGGCCGGCATCCTGACCGGGTCGCTCGTGATCGAGAAGATCTTCGCGATCCCGGGCACGGGCTCGCACTTCGTCAACAGCGCGCTGAACCGCGACTACACGCTGTCGATGGGCGTCACGATCCTCTACACGGTCCTGGTCTACGCGCTGAACCTCGTCGTCGACCTCGCCTACACGCTGCTCGACCCGCGCATCGAGCTCGAGGACGCCTGATGCGGGGCGCGCGCTGGCAGCTCGAGCGGAGCGGACTGGAGGAGTTCCTGCAGCGCGACGCGCTCGCCAAGGGAGAGAGCCTGTGGTCCGACGCCTGGCGCCGGCTGAAGGAGAACCGCGGCGCCTACGCGAGCCTGTGGTTCCTGGCCCTGGTCGCGCTCGTGTCGATCCTCGCTCCGGTCCTGCCGCTGCCCTCGCCCATGGCGCTGGACCTGCAGGACGAGCCGCAACCCCCGACCTGGCCCTGGGAGTCCTTCGGTTCCCAGGGCTACGACGTGGACACGCGCGAGCACTTCCTCGACGCCTGGGACCCGAGCGCGCTCGACCGCCAGCTGGTCGGCCTGCGCGTCGCGGTGTTCGGGGACTGGCAGACCGGCCACTGGTTGGGCACCGACGCGAAGGGGCGCGACATCGCCTCGCGCATCGTCTGGGGGAGTCGCGTGTCCATCCTGGTCGCAATCTCGGCGACGCTCTGCAGCCTGCTCATCGGCGGGAGCTACGGCGCGCTGTCGGGCTCTCTCGGCGGGCGCGTCGACAACCTGGTGATGCGCTGCGTCGCCGCGCTGTACTCGGTGCCGTTCGTGTTCGTGGTGATCTTCCTGATCACCGTGCTCGCGGAGTACCGGGTCGAGCGCGTCACGCCGACCGGCGAGGTCCTCTCCCTCACGCTCGAGGAGGCCCACGGCATCGACAAGACCTGGATCTTCTTCGTCGTGATCGGCGCGATCTACTGGCTGACCATGGCGCGCGTCGTGCGCGGTCAGGTCCTCTCCCTGAAGCACGCCGAGTTCGTCGAGGCCGCCCGCGTCCTGGGGGCGTCGACCGCGCGCATCCTGTTCGTGCACCTGGTCCCCAACGTGCTCTCCGTCGTGATCGTCTACCTCACGCTGACGATTCCGGCGATCATGCTGTTCGAGGCTTTCCTGAGCTTCCTGGGCCTCGGCGTGGAGCCGCCGAAGGTGAGCTGGGGACTGCTGGCCGTGGACACGACCGAGGCGATCAACCCGATCAAGACCTTCTGGTGGCTCATCGCCTGGCCGGCCGCGGCCATGGGCTCGACGCTGCTGGCGCTCAACGTCCTCGGCGACGGCCTCCGGGACGCGCTCGACCCGAAGCTGCGCGGACGATGACCGAGCCTCTCCTCAGCGTGCGCGAGCTGACGGTGGTCTTCGAGACGCACCTCGGGACCCTGCGGGCGGTCGACGACGTCTCGTTCGTGCTCAACCCGGGCGAGACGCTCGGGCTGGTGGGCGAGTCGGGCTCCGGCAAGACGGTCTCGAGCCTGGCGCTGCTCGGCCTGCTCCCGCGTCCGCCGGGCCGCATCCTGCGCGGGAGCGCCCGCTTCGACGGCCGGGACCTCCTGGCACTCCCCGACCGCGACCTGCGGCGCGTGCGCGGGAAGGACGTCGCGATGATCTTCCAGGATCCGATGACCTCCCTGAACCCGCTCCTGACGGTCGGTCGCCAGCTGACGGAGGTCGTCGAGACGCACCTGACGATGGGTCGCCCGGAGGCGCGACGGCTCGCCGCCAAGAGGCTCGCGGACGTCGGCATCTCCGCGCCCGAGGAGCGGCTCGATGCCTATCCCCACGAGCTCTCGGGCGG
>CAZDYS010000297.1:0-5477 GCA_964509445.1 uncultured Planctomycetaceae bacterium | reverse complement strand
AGGTCGGCTCGGTCTCGCAGAGCTCCATCGCCTCCTGGACCTGCTCCTCGTCGAACAGCGCCTGGATCTCGTCGATGATCTCGGGCGGAGCCAGCTTGTCGCGCTTCAGCGAGACGAAGTTCTCGATCGCGAGCGCGAGCGCGACGATCGAGAGGAGGATGATCGCCCAGCCGAACGGGCCGGAGTCGGCGATCAGCTTGCCGAAGGTCAGGTCCTCCGAACCCGAGCTGGCGGCGGCCGCGTCGTCCTGAGCGAAGGTCGGAGCGACCAGGACGAAGCTCAGGGCGAAGGCGACGGGCAGGGTCGCGAGAACCAGGTTCTTCACCCGGGTGCGCAGCGATTGAGAATCCATTCTCTTCGAACTCCTTGGGGGAGGGATGGCCGGAAAGCGCCGGGCCCGGCGCGGCAGGGGGTCTAAAGGGTCTTCAAGAGCTCCTGGGCCCGGAGCGCGGACGGGGTGTCCCCGTAGTGGGCTCGAACGGCTTCCAGGCGCGTCTTGGCCTGCTGCCGTCCGTCGGTGTCGGGGAGGTTGAGGTAGCACTGCGCCAGGCCGAGCAGCGAGCGCGCCATGCGGTCGCGGTTGCTGAAGTCGGTGGCGTTGACCTTGGCGAACTCGATCGAGGCTTCGCGGTAGCGCTCGCCGGCGAGCAGCGCTTCGGCGAGACCGAGGCGGGCGCCCTGACGCAGCGCGCCGGTCTTCGGAGCGCTCGAGAGCTGGCCCTGGAAGAACGTGCGCGCCTGCGAGTTCGAGCCGCGGGCGAGCAGGCAGAAGCCCTCGCCCAGCCGCGCCTCGGCGCCGATGCCGGTCATCGCGCGGAACGACACGTCGTTCTCGTTCATGCCGGCGAGCAGGCTGGCCACGCGCGAGGAGACCTCGTTGAACAGCGCGTTCGCGCCGTCCACGTCTCCGGCGGTGAGCGAGGCCTGCGCCGCGCCGAGTCCGGCCTCGTAGCAGAGCTCGGCGGAGTAGCCCGTGGCGGTTCCTTCCGGCGTCGCCTGCGCGTAGAGCGCCTTGTACTCCTCGGCCGCGCCGGCCGCGTCCCCGGCCATGCGCTTGGCGCGCGCCAGGAGCAGTCGCGCCGCCGGCACGTCCCGGTTGTCCGGGTAGCTCGCCAGGAGCGCGTCGACCTGCGTCTGCGCCTCACCGAAGCCCGACGGGTCCGCGGCGCCGTGGCTCATCCAGCTCCGAGCGGCGAGCATGCGCGCGCTCGCCTTGACGACGTCGCTCGAAGCCCCGTCGCCGGCGGCGACCTGGAAGCTCTTCGCGGCGTTCTCGAAGTCGCGGCGGTCGAAGTAGGCGACCGCGTCGTTGTAGGACTCCGGCACCGCGCCGAACGTGATGCCCGTGACCTTGTCGGAGTCGACGCGCTTCTTGCTGCCGTCGACCTCGATCACGGTGCGCTCGAGCGTGTTCTCCTGGACCACGCCGCGGTGGCTCCGGGCGCGCCCGTTGCCGTCCACGTAGGAGACCTGGTCCATCTTCGACTGCGGAGCGGCGGCGCCGATCGAGGAGAGGGCGCAGAGCGTTGCCGCGGCCAGGGCGAGGCTCCCGCGGCGTCCGAGCGACGGTCGGCTCGAGACGCGGAAGTGCGGAGCGGACAACGATTTGGAGACAGGCATGGTTCAGGAAAGGGCGGACATTCTAGCGGTGGGGAGGGGAGCCACAACCCGGAAGTTGGGCGCCGACGGGACGGCAGACGGGGGCGTCACTTCACCTGCTTCTGCAGCCACAGGAAGCGCTTCCGCAGGGTGTCGTCGCCGTCCGAGGCCTCGGTGATCTCGTTCATGCGGGTGTTCCCCAGCATGTCCTGGAGGTTGGTGATCAGCGACGCGGCCGTCTTCGTGCGGGCCGAGTCCTCCTTGCCCCACTGGTAGTAGGCGTAGATCGTCTCGAACTTCAGCGCATACCACGGGGCCGTGTACTTGTCCTTCGTGCCTTCGGCCTTGGTCAGCTTGTCCAGGAGGTCCGCGGCGAGCTCGAGGCGCTCGGCGCCACCGACGCCGGGAACCTCGGTGATCCGGTCGTCGCCCTCCAGCCAGCCGGTGACCGCGCGGCACCAGCGCAGCACCGTCCGGGAGGACGGCTTGCGCTCGTCGTCGTCGCTCTTGGGGACGAGCGGGTCGAGCACGGCGAAGGCGTCGTTGATCTTCTTCTGCTCGAGCAGCGCGAGGCCCAGGTCCGGCAGCGCGAACTTGCCGAGGTCGTCGCGGTCCGCGTCCTTCGTCTGGATGTCGCGCAGCACGGCCTCCGCTTCCGCCCACTTGCCGAGGGAGATCCACAGCTCGGATTCCTGCCGGCGCGTGCCGTAGGTCGCGCGCGGGCTGAGCTGGTTGAACAGGTGGACGTAGTCGGCCATCTCGGCCTCCAGCGTCGCGACGGTCTCCGCGTCGCCGGCCGCCTCGGCCTTGTCGCGCTCGGCCTCGATCGCCTGGGACAGGTCCCGTCCCGCGTTGCCCGTGGCCGACGAGGTCGGGAACTTCTCGCGCATCTCCGCGAGGACGCGGCGGCTGCTCGCGACGTCGTTCTTCTGCAGGAAGCTGCGGATGGAGAGCTGCAGGGCCGCCGGTCCGTAGGAGTCCTGGTCCGGGTAGGTGCGCGCGAAGCTCTCGAGCCAGCCGATCGCACCGTCGTAGTCCTTCTGCAGGAACGCGATGTAGCCGGCGTTGTAGGTCGCCTGGGCCTTCGCCTCGCCACGCTTCGCGATCAGCGTCGCGTCGACGACCGCGTTGCGCGGATCCTCGACGTAGACCGTGAGGTAGTCCTCGAGCTCCTTGCGCGCGTTCGCGTAGTCCTTCTGCTTCATCAAGCACAAGGCGGCCATCACGATCGCCTTCTCGTGCTCGGGCGTGCCCTTCTCGACCTGCTGGTAGAGCGAGCGGGCCTTGGGGTAGTCCTTGGCCGCGTAGGCGCGCTCGGCCTGGCGGAACGCGATCGCGCCGCCGCCCTGGTCGAGCTGGCGCAGGACCTCCTCGGCGTCGAGGAAGATCTCCTGCAGCAGCGGGTCGTCGCCGGCGGACTTCTTGGCCGCGCGGATCGACTCGTAGTACCCCTGGGCCACGCGCTGGTCGTTCTCCGGGTCGCCGCTCCACTCCTTGACGGCTTCGCGGTAGGCCATGGCCGCCTCGAGGTTGCGGTCCATGCGCGAGAGCGAGCGCCCGATGTAGTACAGGACGCGCGGCGCGTACTCCTGCTGGGTCGCCTGGTCGCGTCCCTCGAGCTGGCGCAGGATGCCCTTGAACGACGCGACCGCGCGCGGGTAGTTGCGGTCGTTGTAGTCGCCCTCGGCGGCCTCGTAGAGGATGTCCGGGTCGACCTTCACGCCGGGGCGCTCGATGATCTGGGAGATCAGCTTCTGCGCGCGGCGCTGCAGCACGTTCTTCTTGTTCTCGGTGTTGACCGTCTGCGCGATCGAGAGCGCGAGGTCGATCGCGGCCTGGCCTCGGTTCGCGCCGCGGGAACCGACCTGGAACCCGCGCGACTCCATCGCGTCCACCGACTCGAACCAGAAGTACTTCTGCTCCGACGGGTTGCGGCCCTGGATGCCGACGCCGCCGCCGGCCTCGAGCAGCGCGCGCGCGCCCGCGAGCAGCGACAGGTAGCCGAAGGGGGAGATGGTGAAGCCCTCGCGGCGGTAGTCGCCGTAGTAGCTGAGCGCGTACTTCGCGGCCTCGGCCGGCTGGCCGTTGCCGAGCAGGGCCTCGACGCAGACGTCGAGTGCGAGCTCCCCGAGCTGCCAGCGCGGGACCTTCTCCTCGAAGGAGAGGTCGTTCCAGCCGCCCTCGGCCGAGCGCATGTCGGGATCGGTGGGGAGGACCGCGTCGTAGACGAAGGTCGAGAAGATGACCGCGTCCTCGAAGAGGCCCTGAGCGATCTTCGCGCGCGCCAGCATCAGGAACGCGTTCAGGCCCGGACCGGAGTACTCACCGGCCTCGAGCGCGAGCTCCTCGAGCGTCGACTCGGCGCGGGAGAACAGGAACGAGCCGTCCTCGCTCACGCTGGCCAGGGTCAGCATCATCTGGCCGCGGTTGAGCATCAGGCGCCAGCGCTCGAGCTTCTGGACGGAGGTCGAGGCGCCCTCGGTCTCGCTGATCAGGTCCCCGGTCAGGTCGAGGCCCGCGTCGATGACCTCCTTGATCTTCTCGCGCACGGCCGCGCGCTCCGGGCCGACGAGCTCGGCCATGTCCATCTCGAGGATGCGGCCGTAGTTGTTGACCAGCGTGACGTAGTTCTTCTGCGCCGACGGGAGGTAGTCCGAGTACTCGTTCTCCGCGAGGAAGGCCTGGTAGGCGTCCATCGCCTTGTCGAACAGCTCGTAGCGCAGCTCCTTGTCGCGCGTCTCCCCGGTGGCGCCAGCGGCGTACACCTCGCACTTGAGGAGCGCGAGGCCCTCGGCGTTCTTGCCCGAGAGGTTCTGCCCGTCGAGGTCGGTGAGGATCTCCTCGGCCAGGTCCACGTAGGAGAACCGCGTGGCGAGGCCGCGCGCGAACTCCATGTCCGCTTCGATCGCCCGGTCCTGGGCGGTGGAGAGGCTGGCGAGGAGCGTGGCGGCGGTCAGAGAAGAGGCGATGCGGTGCAGCTTCATCGGCACGGCTCGGAGCGAGCGCGGGGGGGTGGGGGAGGACCGTGCGCGGGGCAGCGATCCCTTCGCCGGTCCCTGGCGTCTACCCGGGGGAAGGCGGTCGGTTTCGAGAGGAGCGTCGGACCCGCGGACATTCCGAGGGCCGACGGAGGTCGGTCGAGGACTAACGAAAGCGGGTCCTCCGTCCGGAGGACCCGCTCGCTGGGTCGTGGGCCCGCGCGATCTCGCGATCGCGCGGGCAGCGGTCGCGGGTCCCTCAGCGCGGCTCGAGCTGGAGCGTCGGGTCGAGGCCCAGCTGGGCGGCCGACGGCTCGTGCTCGGAGGGGATCACGATGTTCGCCTTGATCAGCACCAGGAGCTTGCGGTTCGTGACGAACGTGCCCTGGGATTGGAAGAAGAAGGAGAGGATCGGGATCTTGTTGAGGATCGGGACGCCGGAGGTGAGGTCTTGCTCCTCGTGGACCTTCAGGCCACCGAGCAGGACCGTGCCGCCATCGGGCATCGGGATCGAGGTGCGCACGCTGCTCTTGTCGAGCTCCGGCAGCTGGATCGTGACCGAGTTGCCGGACGCGCCGAGCGAGGTCGTGAACGTGCGGATCGGGCGACGCAGCTCGGCCACGGTCGGGCGCAGCTCGAGCGTGATGAAGCGACGGTCGGCGGAGACCACCGGGCGCACGTCGAGGACGACGCCGTCCTGGACGACCTGGATGATCGGGTCCGCGATCGAGGCCGCCTGGGCGATCTCGACGTCGAAGTCCTGCACGTAGGCCACATGGTTGATGACCGACAGGTTCGAGCGCGCGGTGTTGAACACCAGGACGCGCGGCGCGGTGACGAGCTCGACCCGCTCGGACTTCGAGACGGCCGTGAGGACCATCTCGAGCTGCAGGTCGTTCA
>CAZDYS010000296.1:0-5510 GCA_964509445.1 uncultured Planctomycetaceae bacterium | reverse complement strand
ATTATTCAAATGGGAATTTAAATAGAAATTAGGTTGCCGTTTGATGAAGAAGTCGTAGACCGTCATGATCGGGAAGCTCGGGTAGCCCGCGTAGTGGGCCATCTTCCCGAAGGATCCCGCTGCCGACATGCAGTTGGCTTCCGCGATCTCGAAGCGGATGTGACGCGTCCACGGATCGGAGTAGGTCATCAGCTCCGGGTGGCGCGCCTTGAACTCCGCCTGCTCGCTCTCGCGCGAGCCGCCAGGACCGTAGACGCGGCGGTCGAGCACCGGGGCGATGGTCGTGCTCGTGCCCACGTCCGGCGACAGCGTGAGCACGAAGTCGGCCACCGAGGCCCAGCGCTGTTCGTCCGGCGTCAGCGGCTTCTGCTGGCCGCTGCCCATCGCCGGGCCGCCATCCGTGCTCGAGACGCGGATGAGCTTCGCCGCGATCTGTCCCCACATCCACTGCGTGTGGACCATCGGGTAGAGCGACAGGTCGATGTCGAGCGAGTCCGGCAGGCCGCCGGCCGCCTCGACGGCCTCGCGGATCTTGGCGCGCCGCTCGCGGCTGGCCTCCTTGAACTCGACGATGCGGTCGCGGAACTCCTGGCCGCGCGCGTCGAGGTACTCGGCCTCCGCCGTCCCCGTCTCGAAGTGCGCGTAGGGGTCCTCCATGGACAGCCCTTCGGCCTCGAGCAGGCGCGCCACCTCGTCCTTCGAGGGCAGCGCGGAGTGGTTCGAGGGATCCGCAGAGCAGTCCAGGCCCCAGCCCTTGATCGTGTGCGCGATCACGAGATACGGCTCGGTGGGCTCGAGACGCGCGGCGCGCAGCACCTCGATCATCTTGACCATGTCGTGGCCACCGAGGTCGTGGAACGCGCGCAGGAGGTCCTCGTCCGAGAGGCTGCGGCAGAACTCGTGGGCGTCCGGCGAGTGCTGCTTGATCAGCGTGCGCACGAGGTAGGCGTCGTTCTTGAACAGCGCCAGCTGGAACTCGTAGTCCGACAGCGTCGACTCGAGCAGGTCCTTGAGGTGCTCGCCGCCCTCACGCGCGAAGAGCTCGTCCCGGAAGCGACCGTGCTGCAGGTCGATGACCTTCCAGCCGTTCGCCAGCGCGGTCTTCGCGATGCGGTCGCAGTCGCGCGAGTGCAGGCCCTTCTCGTTCGGGATCCGCGTGCCGTCGAGGTTCTGGCGGTTGTAGTCGATGATCCAGGTGCAGTTGCCGAGCAGGCGCTCGGCCGCGTCGGGCATCGCCTCGAGCAGGGAGCCCTCGCGGAACTCCGAGTCGCCGATCAGGGACCAGAAGTGCGCCTGGCGCGGGACGTCCTTGCCGTGGTCCTCGAGGTAGCGGTGCGCGAGCGCCAGGTAGACGGAGACGACCGGCGGGATGCCGACGGAGCCGGACGGCAGCATGTGGAACGAGTCCGGGTCCGAGCGCGCGTGGTAGCTCTGGAACACGTCCTCGGCGCCGGGCTCGGCGAACTTGCGCAGGCGGCCCATGGCCGCCTTCGCCTCGTCGTCCGTCAGGCGCGTCCCGTCCTCGCGCTGGAACAGCCGCATCAGGTGCATCAGCGAGTGGTCCATCGGCGACGCGTGCGGCTTGCAGCAGACGTAGTCCTGCGGCTCGCGCACCACCAGGTGCAGGGCGGCCAGGATGTGCAGCGAGCTCGAGCAGGAGGCGGGGTGCCCGCCGACCTTGGGGTCGCCGGGGCGTTTGTCCTTGCGCGTGTTCGCCTCCCAGATCATGTGCACCATCTGGGCGAAGGCGCGGTGGGTGATCTTCTCGAGGAGGGCCGGGTCGGCGGCGGTCATCGTGGCGGAGGTGCTCATGGTCTGGTGGGGGCCCGTCCGGGGGTCCGAGAGGACGCTCAGGACCTCGGGAGGAGCCCCGAGGAACGTCCTCTGGGGCTCCCGCGACCGAGGGCGCGGGACTGCTAGAACCTGGAATCCTAGCCGGGGTCTCCCGTCCTCCCAAGTTGGTGCGGCCCTGTGGATCCCGATCCCCGCAGGTTTTCCGCCCGCGTCCAGGTCCTAGGAGAGGTCCCGGGGCGGGGCTGCCGCGTCGGGCCTCTCGCTGGCACGATGTTCGTTGGGCCCGGGTCCGTCCCCGTGTCCCCGTCGAAGCCCCTCGTTCCCTCATGATTCGAGCCCTCCTGCTGCCCTCTGTGGTGTTCGCCCTGACCGCTTGCGTGGGCACCTCCTCCGTTCGCTCCTGGACGGGTCCGGAAGACGATCCGGACGCGAACTACAACTCCGAGTGGGTGCTCGAACGCGCCTTCCGCTTCGGGGTCCGCGCCCACCAGAGCGAGCTGGGCGGGGACTTCGACGGCAACACTGTGATCCTCGGCCCGGACGAGACGACCGTCCCGGACGCCGGAGAGGGCGACGGCTACGAGATCATGCTCGGCGGCATCAGCGAGGGGACCGGCTTCGAGTTCTCCTACACGCGTCTGAACTACGACGACGTGCAGTACGAGAACATCGCGCTCAACGGCCTCTACTTCCTGCGTCCCAACGAGCGCCTGCAGCCCTACTTCCTGCTCGGGGTGCTGTTCCCCTGGGCGCGGCTCGACGACGCCTCGACGGACGGGGTGGTCTTCGGGGACGGCAAGCTGCGCGGTGGCCTCGGCCTGCAGGTGGGCGTGGGGCTCTCCTGGTTCGTCTCGACCGCGATCGCGCTCGACGTGCGCGCGCAGTACGTGTTCCAGGAGTTCACCGAGGCGGAGGGAGTCCTCGGCATCGAGGGCGACATCGACGACGGGATCTTCGGGGACAGTCTCTCCGTCAGCGCCGGTCTGACCTTCTCCATCCCGCTGCGGAACCAATAGTCATGCGCACGGCCTTCCTGCTCCCGCTCCTCGCGCTGTTCGCCTCTTGCGCGACGCACAACTCCCACCGCATCGACCTGGTCCCCACGTTCGACCTGGAGCCGCTCGCGCGCGAAGCGCTCGGCGAGCTCGAGGACGACTACGGCCAGCCGCTCCCGCCGCTGTCCACGGCCTTCGCGGTCGAGCTCGAGGAGCTCGACCTCAACTGGGTCGTGACCGACGACGAGGCGGGCACCGCGAGCCGGCGCTCGAACGAGGAGGTGCGCCTCGTGCTCGAGGACCTCCTGGTCGACCAGCTCGGTCCGTCGCTCGTCTCGACGGACCGGATCGACGAGGCCGAGCTGCGGCTCGACGCTTGGCTGCTGCTCGACCTGCACGACCTCGATCGCCTCGGCATGCAGCTCGTCACGGTGCTCACGCACCGCGATCGACCGGAGCGCGTCCTGGCCGAGGGTTACTCCAAGCTCACGCGTCTACCGCGTCTGCGCTGCTTCGGCTGCCGCGACGACTGGGGCATGGACGAGGGCTCGCGGCTCGGTCGCGATCGTCCCGTGGTGCGCGGGCGCAACGTCGTCGGACCCGGCTGGTGGCTGTGGGGCGGAGGCGTGTGGCTGCGCTCCTGGGGCGGCGGAGCCACCTACTTCAAGGGACGACGGCGCTAGCGACCGGCGAGCGCCGCGTCGTAGCGCTCCCGGTAGGCCTCGAGCATCGTTTCGAAGGAGTAGGTCGCGCGCACGTGCGCGTGGTTCTCGCGTCCGCGCTCGCGCCGCTCCTCGGGTGCGGCTGCCACTCCCTCGAGGGCCCGGGCCAGAGCGCTCGCGTCGCAGGGCACCACCAGGTCGCGCTGGGACGGCGGCACGATGCGCGCGACGTCTCCGACGTCGGTGGACACGACCGGCAGGTGCGCGGCCATCGCCTCGAGCAGGGAGACCGGCATCTGCTCCGTGTTCGACGAGATGCAGAAGGCGTCCATCGCGCGGTAGTAGCGCGAGGTCTCCTTCTGGTGTCCCACGAGGTGCACGCGGTCCGCGACCCCGAGCTCGCGCGCGCAGCGCTCCACGGCCTCTCGCTCGCCGCCCTCTCCGAGCACGAGTCCGTGCGCGCCGCGGTCGGAGAGCTCGGCGAAGGCCTGGACGAAGCGCACCGGGTTCTTCTCCGCGCGCAGGTGGCCGACGTAGCCCACGCAGAACGCGCTCGTGGGGATGCCGAGCTCGGCGCGCAGGGCGGGCTGTCCGTCGGCCGCCGGGAACTCCTCGATCCGGATCCCGTTCGCGATGCGGAAGACGCAGCGGTCCGGCAGCTTCCACAGGTCGCGCGCCAGCTCCGCGAGCGTGAACGACGGGACGACGACGGCGTTCGCGCGCGGCAGCATCCAGCGTCGCATCCAGACCCGCCGGCGCTTGAACCCGTCCGCCTCGTCCGGCCCGAAGCCGTCCTCGTGGTGGATCACCCGTCCGGCGAGGAACAGCCGCCCCGCGAGGACCGCGTCCATCGCGCCCCAGTTGTAGGTGCAGACGAGGTCCGGGCGCAGCGTGCTCAGGATCTCCCGGAGCGCGCGCACGGTCGCGAAGCCGCCGGCCTTCGGGAAGGGCGGCAACAGCTCGAGGTCCACCCCGTCCGGGACGAGCTCCCGCGCCGACGTCTGGCCGTCCAGGGCCAGGACGGCGTGCCGGTAGGCGTCCCCGAAGGCGGCCATCAGGCGCACGGTGCGGACCTGGGCGCCGCCGGGCACGAAGGTCGGGAAGACGTGGAGCAGGAGCGGGGCCGGCACGCCGGCAGGATAGGGGAGGCGCGCGCGCGGCACGCGGTCCTCGGGGAAAAGGCGCGGAATCTCCTTCCCGGGGGCCTCGCGCCGGCGGCGCTGCGGCGGGGCGTTCGGCCCGCGATCACGGCCGAAAACCGGCTTCCCGGCGGGTGCCGCGCAGGGGGGTAGCGGGGGCGCCGGGAGCAACTTGGGATTTCGGCTCCAGGGACCCCGCCTCGCGGGACGAAAGGTCGGCTATCTCCTCCTTCTTTGGGCCCGTCTCCTTCCCTTTCGGGGGGATTCGGGCCCTCTTCGTTTCCCCGGCGAACAGGCGCGCGTACGCCTTGAGGAGAGCCCCGCCGTCGCTACACTTGGCGGTTTCATCCACCCCGGACAGGTGCTCGGCGGCCCCTCCGCAAACGGCCCGCCCGTCCGGCCGGATCGCACCTCCGCTCCTCCCGAAGGACCCCCTCTCGAGCCGCTCGCGGGCTCGGCGGCCCTTCCGAGCGGGGGAGAGGAGAGGCGGAGGGCAGCCGACCGGGACAGGCCTGTGCCCACTCCTCCCGCCCGCGCTCGGATCCCGCCCCCATGACCCACTCGTCTTCCCAACCGCCGGAGCTCGCTCCTCCGCCGGAGGGGCTCACCTTCGACGACGTCCTCCTCCTGCCGCAGCACTCGGACCTGTTGCCCAGCGAGGTCGACGTGACCACGCGCGTCTCGCGCAACGTCGAGCTCCGCATCCCGTTCGTCTCCGCCGCGATGGACACGGTGACCGAGTGGCAGCTCGCCGTCACGCTCGCCCGCGACGGAGGGCTCGGCATCGTGCACCGCAACTTCTCGATCGAGGGTCAGGTCGACCAGGTCGAGAAGGTCAAGCGCTCCGCGAACGGCGTGATCCAGGATCCGGTCACGCTGCCGCCCTCCGCGACCATGCGGGAGGCGCGCGAGATCATGGC
>CAZDYS010000295.1:0-5513 GCA_964509445.1 uncultured Planctomycetaceae bacterium | reverse complement strand
TCCCGAGCGCCGAGCTCTGCGACGGCATCGGCTCCGCGGAGATGTTCCACATCTACATCTCGAACGCCCCGGGCGACGTGAAGCTCGGCAGCCTCGGCAAGCTGGTGCCCGGCTACGAGGCGGAGATCGTGGGCCCCGACGACGTCCCCGTCGCGGACGGGGATCCCGGTCGCCTGCGCGTGCGCGGCGGCTCGACCGCCCTGTGCTACTGGGGGGACCGCGCCAAGTCCCTCGAGACCTTCCAGGGAGCCTGGTGCACGTCCGCGGACGTGTTCCGGCGCGACGACGAGGGCTACTTCTACTACGAGGGGCGGACGGACGACCTCATCAAGGTGTCCGGCATCTGGACCTCGCCGCTCGAGATCGAGGACACCCTGGTGCGACACGAGGCGGTCCACGAGGTCTGCGTCGTGGGTCACGAGGGCGACGACGGGCTGGTGAAGCCGCTGGCCTTCGTCGTGACGGCCGACGGGGTCGAGGGGAACGAGGAGCTCGGCGCGACGCTCAAGGCCTACCTGAAGGACCGGCTCGCGCCGCACAAGTACCCGCGCTGGTTCGAGTGGCGCGACGAGCTCCCGCGCAACGACCGCGGCAAGATCGCGCGCAAGCTGCTGAAGGAGGAGCTCGCGACCCGATGACCGACCTCGCCAAGTTGACCTGGCCCGAGGCGCGGCGCCTGTTCCAGGCGGATCCGGTCTGCCTCCTCCCGATCGGGGCCACCGAGCCGCACGGCCCGCACCTGCCCCTCGACACGGACGTCACGATCTCCGTGGCGCAGGCGCGACGGGCCGCCGAGCGGCTGGAGGCCCGCGGCGTCACGGCGCTCGTGCTGCCCCCGGTCGCCTACGGCCTGACGCACTTCACCGACGGGTTCGAGGGGCGCGTGACCCTGCGGCCCGGGACGCTCTGGGCGATGCTCGAGGACGTGGTCGAGTCGCTCCAGGAGCAGGGCGTGCGGCGCATCGTGTTCACCAACGCGCACCTCGAGCCGGCGCACGTGAAGGTCCTGCGCGGCGTCGCCGGGGACTACGCGGAGCGTACGAAGCACACCGCGCAGGTGGTCTTCGCGGACAACACCCGTCGGCGCTGGGCCGGCACCCTCGGGGCGGAGTTCCAGAGCGGCGACTGTCACGCCGGTCGCTACGAGTCGAGCATCGTGCTGGCGGCCGACCAGGAGTCGGTGCGCGAGGACGAGCGCCTCGCGCTCCCGGCCCACGAGGTCCAGCTGATCGAGAAGATGCAGGGCGGTGCGCGCAGCTTCGTCGAGGCGGGGGCCACGGACGCCTACTGCGGAGATCCCGCGGCGGCCACGGCCGAGGAGGGCGTCGAGCTCGTCGAGGCGCTCGCCGCGATGACCGTGACGCTGGTCGAGGAAGCCTGGCCCGAGCTCTTCCCGGCGGACTGAGCCCGGACGGGCGTCGGGACGGCGGGTCGAGGGGCGCCGTCCGAGGCCGGCACGGTGCGCGGTCCTCCCCGCGGCAGCATTGAACTGGTCCGGCCGACGGCTAAGGTCGGACGCTGGTGTCTCCCATGGCGCGGAAGTCCTTCGTCACGCAGCTCAACGTCCGGTTCGGGGACGTCGATCCGGCCGGGATCGTCTACTTCCCCAAGATCTACGACTACGTCCACGAGGCGTTCGAGGAGCTCTGGGACGTGCACATCGGGCGGCGGTACTACCACCTGGTCGGGGAGGAGCGCCTCGGCTTCCCGCTGGTGCACTCCGAGGTCGACTTCAAGCATCCGCTGCGCTTCGGCGATCGACCCACCGTGCGGGTGACGTGCTTCCAGCTGGGCCGCTCGTCCCTGGGGCTGCGCTACAAGCTGATGCTCGACGAGCTCCTGTGCGTGCACGCGGAGATGACCGTGGTCTGCGTCAAGCTCGAGACCCTGGAGAGCATCGAGATCCCGGAGGAGTACCGCACGCGGTTCGAGGAGATCCTGGAGTCATGAAGATCGACCGGCTGTACGAGCGTTCGAGTCCGGGGAAGCCGGTGTTCAGCTTCGAGTTCTTCCCCCCGAAGACCGACGACGCGGCCGCGCGCCTCTTCTCGACGCTGCAGGACCTGCGCGAGATGCACCAGCCGGACTTCGTGTCCGTCACCTACGGTGCCGGCGGCTCGACGCGCGGGCGCACGATCGAGCTGGTCTCCCGCATCCAGAACCAGCTCGGACTCACGGCGATGGCGCACCTGACCTGCGTCGGGCACACGCGCGGCGAGCTGGACGACATCCTGCAGCGTCTCTCGGGACGCGGGATCCAGAACGTGCTCGCGCTGCGGGGCGATCCGCCCAAGGGCGAGTCCTCGTTCCAGGTCACCGAGGGCGGCTTCGCGCACGGAAGCGAGCTGGCCGCCTTCGTCCGCGCCGAGCACGACCTGTGCGTCGGCGGCGCCTGCTATCCGGAGCAGCATCCGGAGTCCCCCGATCCAGAGGACGATCTGCGCTGGACCAAGCACAAGGTGGACCAGGGCGTCTCGTTCCTCGTCACGCAGCTCTTCTTCGACAACGAGCACTACTTCCGCTTCGTCGAGCGCGCACGGGAGTCCGGCATCACCTGCCCGATCGTGCCCGGGATCATGCCGATCACGAACGTCTCCCAGATCGAGCGCTTCACCCAGATGTGCGGCGCCGCGATCCCCGACGAGCTGCACGCGCGCCTGGCGCGCTACGCGGACGATCCCTCGACGGTGATGGCCATCGGCATCGAGCACGCGATCCGGCAGTGCCGGCGGCTGCTCGAGAGCGGCGTCCCGGGCCTGCACTTCTACACCCTGAACAAGAGCCACGCGACGCGGTCGATCCTGGCGGCCATCCGCGAGATCTGATGCGCGTCGCGCTGCTGATCGCCGTCGCGCTGGGGACCTCCTGCGCCTCGCTCGAGCCCGTCGGCGACGCCGCTCTGCGCGCGGCGACCCACGAGCAGACCTGGATTCCCCTGGTGGGGGCGGTCGCGCTCTCGCCCGGAGACTGGGACGAGGAGATCTCCGACTGGGCGCGGGACGAGCAGCCCCTGTTCCGCTCGACGACCGGTGCGGAGAACGCCAGCGACGTGTTCCTGGGGCTCCTGGGTCTCGGCACCGCTGCGACCCTGCCCTGGGCGCCCTGGCACGAGCTCCCGCTGGGCGCGCACCCGGACGACGACTTCGTGCTGCTCGCCGGACCCCTGGTGACGCTCGGGGCCACGGCCTGGATGAAGAGCACCGTGGGGCGGGAGCGTCCGAACGGGGAGGACACGCGGAGCTTCCCGTCCGGTCACTCGTCGCTCGCGTTCTCGTTCGCGACGGCCACGCACCACAACCTCGACCACGTTCCCGGCAGCGCGGTGCCCTGGGCGCGCGGGCTGAACTGGGGCCTCGCCGCCGGCACGGCCTGGGCGCGCGTCGAGGCCGGCAAGCACTATCTCTCCGACGTCCTGGCGGGGGCCGCGCTCGGCCACTTCTTCACCCGCTTCCTGCACGAGCTCTTCCCGAACGACGGGTCCGGCTTCTCGGTCGCCATGGTGGACGGCTCGGTCGAGGTCGGCTGGGCCTGGCGCCCGATGCGCTGAGAATCGGCGGACCCCGCCGGTTCCGCCTGGCCGAGCTAGATTGGGCCTGAGGTTCCCGTGGATGCGCGACTCGCGCGTGGCGGAGCGTCCGCGGAGCCTCCTCCCTCGAAGCGCCTCATGTTCGCCAGCCTGCTCTTGGCTCTGGGGTCGGTCGTCGTTCCCCAAGACCGACCCGACATCCTGATCATCCTCCTGGACGACGTCGGGTCGCGGGACATCGCCCGCATCTCCACGCCCAACATCGACCTGCTCGGCGAGCGTGGCGTCCGCTTCCACCGCGGCTACGCACACGCCTAATGTGCTCCCACGCGAGACTCGCTGTACCGCGGACTCTGGGACGGTCGGTATCACGGCACCCTGTGCGACGACCCCTCGTCGCCGACGACCCTCGATCCGGTGGGCCCTTCGCTACCGCGGCTGCTGTCGGCCCAGGGCTACGAGACGGTCCAGGTCGGCAAGTACCACCTCGGTCCGTCGCCGCTGCCCTCGGACCCCTGGCTCTGTCCGTACACGCTGGGCTTCCAGCGCTGGCTCGCGGGCTCCCCGAACATCCCCAGCGGGTTTCCCGACTGCGGTCTGCGCGGCATGCGCATCGACGACGGCGTCGTCTCGCCGCTGAGCGGGCACCGGACGGAGATCGAGCGCGACGCGTTCGTGACCGCCTACCTGGAGGCGAAGGACCGCGACGTTCCGTTCTTCGGCGTGCTCGCGTTCAACGACGCCCACGCTCCCTGGAGCCTCCCGCCGCCGCGGCTCATGCCACCGGACTACGAGCCCCCGCAGCGCTTCCGGGATCGCGAGGCCTTCGAGGCCGAGGTCATCGCGCTGGACCACGCGCTCGGCTACGTCCTCAGCCACGTGGATCCCGACGCCTGGATCTTCCTGCTCGGGGACAACGGTACTCCCGAGGAGGTGGCCCCGAACGCGGACCGCGGCAAGCACAGCGTGTTCGAGGGGGGCGTGCGCGTGCCGTTCTACGTGGCAGGACCGGGGCTCGAGCCGCGCGTGAGCCCGGCGCTCGTCCACGTGGCCGACGTCTTCCCGACGATCGCCGACGCGCTCGGGCTTCCGACGCCGGCTCTCGAGGAGGAGTCCTTCGTGGGAGCCCTCTGCGGAGGTCGGGGGCGCCTGTGGACCTACGTCCAGAATCCGGGGCAGAACCTGCGCGCTGCGATCACGCGCCGGTGGAAGCTGGTCGACGCGGACGGCGTCGAGACGCTCTACGACCTGGGCTCCGACCCTCGCGAGGAGCACCCGCTGCCGGCGGTCGGTCGTCGAGCGACGATCCTGCGCTCGATTCTCGCGCAGGTTCCCGGAGCCTGGCTCAGGCCAGGACGATCGTCTTCGCCGCGAGCACGTGGCGTACGCCGCCCGGTGCGCCGAGGCTCACCCCGAGGCCCAGGGGCCGGACGGCGAGCTCGTTCTCCGCGGCGTACAGGCTGTCCGTCGCGTTCTGCGTCGGGTTCGGCCCCTTGGCGGCGTAGGGCGGCTGTCGCCACACGCGCGTCGACACCGCGTCCGACACGTAGAACTGCGTGGTGAAGACGTCCGGCGGGGTGAACACCCGCGCGTGGAAGTGGCACGTGCGCCCGGCGTACCAGCCCGGGTAGATCGTCTGGAGCCACGCGAAGCCCGCGCCGTCCGTCTGCTGCGCCCCGCGCAGCCAGGTCTCGCCGAGGGTGCCCTCGATCGCGAACCCGGAGTAGCGTCCCTCGGCGTTGTTGTGCCACACGTCGACGAAGGCGCCCGCGACCGGGCTGCAGTCGCTGGCGCGCAGCACGCGGAACAGGAGCGTCATCGCGAGGCCCGGCTGTCCCTCCGTCAGGTCGCGTCGCAGCAGCCCGAGGGACTGGTAGAACGGACCGCTGGGCTGCGCCGCCGTGAGCACGCAGCTGGAGCGCAGGAGCGAGGGAGCGGCGCTCGTCGCCGCCGACGGGAGCGCGCTGGCGAGTGCGGAGCCGCCTAG
>CAZDYS010000294.1:0-5566 GCA_964509445.1 uncultured Planctomycetaceae bacterium | reverse complement strand
GCGCCTTCTCGGCCCCCGCGGCGTCGAAGCCGGAGGAGGAGGCGGGCGCCTGGGCGAGGTCCTGCGTGAGCGCGTGGCCGTCCCAGGCGTAGCGGCGCGGAGCCTCTCCGGGCAGGAAGGCGAGCAGCGTGAAGCCGCGGTAGTGCGTGGGTTCGGCGCGCTCCAGCGCCTCCTCCAGCACCGCGTAGGACCGCGCGGCGAGCAGGTCGCGAACCAGCAGTCCGCGGCTTCGGTAGTCCGATGCGGAACGCGTGTCGGGCACGTGCCAGGCGTTCAGGAGCCCGAGCCCCAACCCGTGCTCGTTCACCCCGATCCAGGTCCCGCCGGCGTCCGCGTCTCGTGGCGCGAGTGCACGCACGCCCGCGACCTCCGACGGTGCCGGCGGCAGCGCGGTGCCGCGCCGACGCGACTCGTCCCGGTTGAAGAAGAGCTCGTAGCCGCCGGGGCGGGTCAGCCAACTAGCGGTGCACACCGCCCGACCTCCTTCCAGTAGCGCAGCGTCGAAGGCGCCACGCCGAACCCCTCGGGGGGCTCTCCTCCCAGGAACCGGAGGATCATCGCGATCAACGCGAAGTGGTGGATGGTGTGACTCAGGCCGAAGAGGATCTCGCGGCCGAGCGTCGAGGAACTCCAGCCGGCGTCCGGACCGAGCTCGGCGGGGACGTCCGAGCGCGCCCGGACGGCGCGCGTCTCCTGTCCCTCGAGGGCGGCGAGCGCGGTGCCGATCTGGTCGAGGCGCGCGAGGGCCGCGCGCGGGTCCTCCTCGATGCGCTCGTCCCGCTCGCGGCGGTCGTAGTCGATGGCCCCCTCGGGAGCGCCCTGGGCGAGGCAGCCCAGCCCGTCGAGCACGTGCCGCACGTGCGCGCCGATCGTGCTGGAGGCGATCGGCTGCGGGCTCTTGCGGTAGAGCTCCGGATCGATGGACGCGAGGAGGTCGCGGCCTTGATCGAGCGTGGCTAGGAGCTGGCTGGCGAGGTACGGCTGGGCAGACATGCGTCTTCTTCGGGCAGCATGGGCAGGAAACGGGATGCGACCGCTCCGTGCAAACGTACGGCCAGGCTTTTTCTGTCCGCGGGTTGGACCGGCTCCGCGCCGAAGGCGACCTCGGCCCGGAAGCCCCGCAGGCGCAGCAGGCCGAGGAAGTGCGGCAGGAAGTCCATGTCCCCCCACCAGGCGACGCTCCACCGGGCCGGCGGCTGCCCGGGCGGCGTCGTGTAGCGCAAGGTCGCGTGGTGGACCGGACGGGCGAGGGCCGCCGCGGGCTCCAGGAGCGAGGACCGGAAGGGCAGGATCTCGTCGCCCGCCGTGCTGGTTCCCTCAGGGAAGAACACGACCGCGTTGCCCTGCTCGAGGACGCGCTGGATCGCCCCACCGGCCTGCACCACGTCCCGACGCCGGTCGCGGTCGATGAAGATCGTGCCGCCGATCCGCGAGAGCACGCCGATCAGCGGCCAGTGCCGGACCTCGGCCTTCGAGACGAAACAGCAGCGCAGACAGGACCCCAAGACGACCACGTCTACGTAGGACAGGTGGTTCGTGACCAGCAGGAACGACCCCCGCGGAGGCTGGCCGCGCACCTCCACCCGCGCGCCGAGGATCCAGCACAGCCAGCGCGACCAGACCTGCAGCATGCGCGCGCGCCAGGCCCCGGTGCGTCCGAGGAGGAGCGCCGGGATCCAGCCGAGCGCGCAGACGAGGACGAGGACGGCGGTCCCCAGACCGAGCGCGACGGCTCGCAGCACGAGCCGGAGCGTACTCACGCGGGGTCGGCCGCCGGAGGACGCGGCAGGTTCAGGAAGAACATCGCGCGCATGCGCGGGTCGAGCTTCGTGCTGTCCAGCACGATGAAGAAGTCGATCGTGCGGAACGCGCGGTCGATCGCCGGAGGACCACAGGCGAGCGCGCCGTAGCGCAGGTAGGTACCGAACAGCCGCGGCACGTCGACCGGCGGGAGCGGTCGCTCGTCGTCGGGATCCGGCGTGCACGTGAATCCGGGCAGCGGTTCGACGTGGACCTCGGTGGAGAGCTTCCCGCGCGACTCCAGGTGCCGCAGCATCGCCATGCCCTCGCGGGGATCCTGACTCGTCAGGGAGCAGCAGCCGAACAGCTTCGTCGTGCCGGTCCAGGTCAGGTACACCGCGAGCCCGCGCCACAGGGCATAGAGCGCCGTGCCGTTGCGGTGGGTCTCGGAGATGCACGCGCGCCCGAGCTCGATCGAGGTCGCGAGGTCGTCCTCCGTCAGGCTCGACAGGTCGAACTCCTGCGCGCAGTAGAAGCCGATCCCGTCCGCGGCCATGCGCGCGGTCTGCATGCGATAGGTGCCGACCAGCTCGCCGCTGGCGACGTGCTCGAGCATCAGGTGGTCGCAGACGCGATCGAACGCGTCCTCGTCGCGACCGGTCTCCCAGGAGGACTCCAGGCCCTCGCCGAGCTCCTCGTTGAAGATCGCGAACCGCAGCCGCAGGAGCGCGTCGAGGTCCGCGTCACTGCGCGCGAAGCGCACGCGATAGGCTCCCTCCTGGAGCTCCAGCGACGCGAGGGCTCGCGTCGGCGAGCACCAGCCGGTGGTCCCGGCGGAGCGGCGCTCGGGGGAGGGAGTGCGCGTGGGCGTCATGGTTCCAACGATACGCATCGGGGCGGAGGGCACCAACCGGACTTCGTTGCCGAGCTGTTGGGGATTCGCGAGCCTCGCTTGCAGGCTCCCCGTGCGGTGCCCGAGCGTTCTCGTGACGCCCGGGCGAGCGAAGCCGGCGGGAAGCCCCCCCGGCCGAGCACTCTAGCCCGCCGGCGCCGCTCCCGGGGCCGCGGAATGGGGCTCTCCCACGCGGTGCCCGGCCGCGTCAAGAGATCCCAACATCGTTCCGAAGCGGAAGCGCTGCAGCATCCGGTCGAGGCGCGGCAGCGTCCGCTCGAGCCCCACGTAGTGCCGGAACCGCTTCAGGAGCGGAGCGTCCTGGCGGGGCTGCTCCGGGTCGAACTCCCAGGGGTGCAGGTAGAGGGTGCAGGGCCTCCCCCGGCGCTCGAGGCCGGCGAACAGGGCGCGGGTCAGAGCCCCCGGGAAGAGCCGGAAGTACCCGCCGCCCCCCATCGGCAGGTTGCGCCCGAACATCGGCCAGGTCGCGACCGGGTACTCCAGCACGCTCCCGTGTGCGGTCTCCACGGTGGAGATCCCGGGCTCGAAGTCGGGCACCCCGTAGACCGGGTGACGCACGGGGTGCACGGAGGAGTCGTAGACGTAGCCCCGCTGCGCGAGGACGTCGAAGGCCCACCACGTCTCTCGCGTGAGCGTGAAGGTCGAGGCGCGGAACCCGACCGGGCGCGGTGCCCCGGCGGCCATCAGCGCCTCCTCCGTGCGCTCCAGGTCGCGGTGCAGCCCCTCCGGGCCCTCGAGGTCCCAGAGGAACAGGTGTTCGTAGCCGTGGCTCGCGATCTCGTGGCCGCCCGCCACGCAGCGCTGCACGAGCTCGGGGAAGCGCTCCGCCACCCAGCCGAGAAAGAAGAACGTGGCCTTCACCTCGCGCGCCTCGAGCAGGTCCAGGATGCGGTCCATGCCGATCGCGAGGCGCGAGGGCACGTCCTCCCAGTCGTCGCGCTCGAAGCGACCGCGCAGGTTGGCCACGTGGAAGTACTCCTCCACGTCGAACGACAGGCCGTGCAGGATGCGGGTCATGCGGCCCCCTGGCTGGCTTCGGGGTCCTGCGGGGCGTTCGTGCGGGAGAGCAGACCCTCCGCGGCCTGCACGACGCGGCGCGCGTTGGCAGCCCAAGTCAGGTCGAGTTCGAGCACGCGCGCCCGCGCGGCCTCGGCCAGCCGCGTGCGCAGGCCCTCGTCGCGACCCAGCGCCAGAAGACTGGCGGCCATGGCATCGGTGTCCCCGGGCGGCACGAGCAGACCGTGGACGTCCGGGTCGAGCACCTCGCGCAGGTTCGGCTGGTCCGGCGCGATGACCGGCAGCGAGGCGGCCATGTACTCGTGCAGCTTGAGCGGCGAGGCGTACTCGTTGATCGCCGGAACGACCGCGATGTCGAAGGCGGTCAGGAGCCGGGGGATGTCGTCGTGCGGTCGCACACCCGCGAAGTGCAGTCGATCGGCGACGCCGAGCCGCGCGGCCTCGGCCTCGAGGCTCTCGCGCGCGGGCCCCTCGCCGATCAGGACGAACCGCGCGTCCTTCAGCTCCGCCTCCGTCATCGCCTGCAGGACGACGTCCAGCCGGTGCCAGTCGCGATAGTAGCCCGCGAAGCCGACCACGCGTTCGCTGGCGGCGGGCAGGCCGAGGTCCCGGAGCGCGACCGCGCGCGCCGCGGCGCGGTCCTCGTAGTCGTAGGCCTCGAGGTGCACCCCGTTGGGCGTGACGAGCAGCCGTTCGCGCGGCACGCCGTGCTCGACCAGGAGGTCCCGCAGCACGCCGGTCACCACGCACACCAGGTCGGCGGACGTGAAGATCCAGTCCTCGAGCTTTCGCGCGAGGCCGGGGAACGAGAGCCCGCGCGTGCGCGTGAGCTCCAGCACCATGGGCGAGTTGACCTCCAGGACGAGCGGGAGGCGGCGCTTGCGCGCGGCGCTGACGCCGGCCGTGTTCCCGAACGCGTAGCGCTCGTAGATCACGTCCGGCTCGAACCAAACGGCTTCCTTCAGGAGCCGGTGGCGAGCGACCCCTCCGTAGGCGTACTCGGCCAGCTCGCGCGCGAAGCGAGGCATGCGGGTGACCCAGCCCCAGCGCGAGCGCCCCTTGTCGCCCGTGCGCTCCTGGCGGTCCGCGCCGTGCTCCACCAGCCCGACCTCGCGCACCTCGTGTCCCTCGCCGCGCAGCGCGCGGATCAGGGCCCGGATGTGGACCGCCTGGCCGTCCTCGGCCTGCGTCCGGTGGTGGTAGAGGATCTTCATGGGGACAGGGGAGCGCGACGCCGCGCCTCCTCCAGGAACCCTTCGAGCGTAGCGAGGCTCGCACTCCAGGAAAGCGGTTCCACCGAGGCGCGCAGGGCCGCCGGCGGCGGCGGATCGTCGAGCAGCGCGGTCAGCATACGGGAGAGCGTCCCCGGGTCGCGCGTCTCGGCGAGCGACCGGTCGGTCCAGTCCACCAGGAGCTCGGCGGTGCCTCCGGCCGCCGTCGCGAGGACCGGGCGCCCGGAGGCCAGGGCCTCCAGCACCACGTTCGGCCGGCCCTCGCGGGTGCTCGTCAGGAGCAGGGCGTGCGCCGCGCGGTACCAGGCCGAGAGCGAGCCCGGTGCCACCTCTCCCACGAAGCGGACCCGCTCGCCGAGCCCGAGCGCCGCGGCCCGCTGCCGACAGGGCTCGAGCAACGGCCCGCGGCCCAGGAACGCCCAGTGGACCGTGTCGCTCGCCAGGGCGGCCACCTCCAGGGCCAGCAGCGGGTCCTTGCGCTCGATCAGGTGCCCGACGACCAGGACCAGGGGCGCGCGGGTCGCGAGATCCAGCTCGGCGCGCGCGGCGCTGCGCTCCGCCTCGTCCAGGGCCGCCGGGAAGGCCTCCAGGTCCACGCCGTTCGGAACGAGGGTGCCCGTCCGTCCGTCCGAGGCCAGCTCGTCCATGGCGGTCACCAGGTCCT
>CAZDYS010000293.1:0-5570 GCA_964509445.1 uncultured Planctomycetaceae bacterium | reverse complement strand
GGAATGATCGGAACGCTCGTCGGTCTGGTGCAGATGCTCCAGAACCTGTCCGACCCGTCGAAGATCGGTGGCGGTATGGCGACCGCGCTCCTGACCACGATGTACGGCGCCATGGGCGCAAACATGGTGTTCATCCCGCTCGCCGGGAAGCTCGAGATCCGCGACAACGAGGAGACGCTGCTGCGCGCCCTCATGATCGAGGGCATCGTCGCGATCCAGTCCGGGGAAGGGCCGCAGCTGATCAAGGAGAAGCTGAAGAGCTTCCTCGCGCCTTCCGTCCGGGAGTCCGTCGCCTAGAGGACCGCGCGATGGGCAAGAAGAAGAAGAAGAGGGAGGACCCGGGCGGGCCCGAGGGCGCGCCGGAGTGGGTCGTCACCTTCACCGACATGATCTCCCTGCTGGTGACGTTCTTCGTGCTCCTGATGACGTTCTCGAGCCTCGACGCGCACGACGCGATCATGATCGACTCGCTGCTGCAGAACAAAGGCGGCATCCACAAGAGCAAGTCGGAGTCGATGATCCGTCGAGAGACGGCGGACGTGCTGTCCGCCAGCTCCATCCAGCGCGGCGCCAAGGTCCCGCACTCCCGTCCGCCCGACAAGCTCCCCGAGAGCATCGAGGAGATGGGCCGCAAGCGGAGCGAGGACTACCAGGAGATGGACCTCAACGACGTCGCGGACGGACTCGTGATCGAGTTCGGGGAAGAAGAGTCCTTCGGAGCCGGCTCGACCCGCGTGAACGACACGCTGGCGGAGACGCTGCGCGACGTCGCGCGCGTGCTGGAGAACTACCCCCACCTCGTGGTCGTGGAAGGCTTCACGAGCGGCGGTTTCCAGCCGACGCCGCGCTACCGCTCGATGGCCTCGCTCTCGCTCGCACGCGCACGCGCCGCGGCGGAGACGATGCTCGCGGAGAGCGGCATGAACCCCGACCTCATTCAGGTCGCGGGCCTGGGCGACTCCATTCCGATCGCAGACAACGTCAGCCCGGGCGGGCGCAAGCTCAACCGTCGCGTTCGTCTGCGCGTGCTCTCGCTGTCGAAGGCGCGCGCGAACTACCTCGAAGCCCAGGAGCAGGGATGAGCGAGGAGAAGAAGGAAGGCGCACCGGCCTGGATGGTCTCGTTCGGCGACATGATGACGCTGATCCTGACGTTCTTCATCCTGCTCGTGTCGATGTCGCAGACCCAGCAGCTGGGCCTGGTCGCGACGGGCGTCGGTTCGTTCCTCAACGCGACCCGCAGCTTCGGGCTGCCCGGAGCGCTCAGCGACTCCGAGCGCGCGGCGACGTTCGACTACGTGCGCCGGCGCTTCAACCTGCCTCCCGAGGAGGACCCCGAGAAGCGCGAGCAACACGCCGATGCGGCCGAGCTCGAGCTGATCCGTTCCAAGGCAGCGAACGCGCTCCGGCCCCACGACCAGCTCTCGCAGCCGTCGCTGGCCGTCTTCGCGGAGGACTCCGCCGTGCTGACGACCGAGAGCAAGCGCTACATCGATCTCCTGGCCTCGATGCTCTACCCGACCGCAGGCCAGGTCCTGCTCCTCGAAGGCCACGCGCTCGACGCCGGGCCCGGCTACTTCGGAGACAACCAGCTCTTGGCCTTCGAGCGAGCGTCCGCCGTGCGCGCGTACCTGGTCGAGACCCACGAATTCCCTCCCCACCGCGTTTCCGCCCGCGTCTGGCTCTCCGAGATCGATCCGGAAGGGCCGGCGACTCGCTGCGTGGACGCCCGCTTGATCCTGCCCGCCGACGATTCCGGCAACTGACCCATGGCCGACGAAGAGAAGAAAGAGAACGAGGAAGGCGCCGAGTCCGCTGAGGGCGAAGCTCCGCCGAAGAAGAGCAAGAAGCCCTTGTTCCTCGGCGGCGGCATCGTCGGCCTGGTGGCCGCGGCCTACATCGTCTCGATGGTCGCGCTGCCGAGCGAGCGCGTGATCCCGCCGTTCGCGGACACGCCGTTCATCACGAACCTCTCGACGGGGGACGTCCAGGTCAACCTCAAGGGGAACAACGGGTCGCGCTACCTGGTGATGAGCCTGCAGGCGAAGTACTTCGGCTACGACGAGACCTACGTCACCGCGCGCGTGGCCGACCCGGTCTACCAGGCCGAGGTGCAGGACCTGTTGATCGGTCACGGGCGGCAGAAGTCGATGCAGGACGTCGAGGACACCGCGGGGGAAGAGGCGTTCTTCGAGGAGATCCGCCAGGCGGTGAACCCGCTGATGTTCCCCGTCCACGTGGGAGATCCGACCTCCGCCCAGAAAGGGCACCTGGAGAGCGGCGTCGGACCAGGCCGGTCCGTCGAGGCCAGCACGATGCGCGGCGGCTTCCAGGGGCACTGGCTCAACGTCGACGCGCCCAAGGGTGAGATCTCGCTGGACAAGGGTCCGGTGCGCGAGATCGACACGACCGACGACGACTTCCTGCTCGAGACCGAGAACGGAGAGACCGTCTACGTCGACCTCACGGGCCTGAAGCCCGAGTTCGTGGGCGAGGTGCCCGTCGGTACGTTCGGGTACGTCTCGCAGGTCCTCAAGATCCGCTTCCTGTTCCAGTAGACCGCCGTGACCGCCAACGTCGAACCCGAGGAAGCCGAAGCGCTGCGCGACGCCCTGCAGGAGGGCGAAGCGAGCGCGGCCGTCGTCGCCGAGCGCGACTTCAGCCGCCCGGTCCGCCTCAGCGAGCACGACCTCGACGGGCTGCGTCGTCGTCTCTCCAACGTGATGGAGGACGTCGAGACGCAGTTCTCCGAGCTGCTCGGCAAGAAGACCCCCGTGTCCCTGACGGGTTCGAGCGAGATGTCAGCCGCGGACCTCTTCGCGGAGGAGCAGGACGTCTACGCGGCCGTGCGCTTCACCGCCGCTGGTCAGCCGGGCTGGGTCCTGTGGGACAACGTCGCGGCGATCCGTGCGGTCGAGAAGGTCCTGGGCTCGGTGATGGTCGTCAAGAACGCCCGTCGCCTGAGCGCGATCGAGTGCAGCGTCCTCGAGACCTTCCTCTCCACCGTCGCCGACGCCTGCCTGCGCGCCGTCGACGTCGAGGCCAGCGACCTCCTCGTCGTGCAGTCGCGCGACGCGCTGGGCAGCTGGCAGGACGCGGGCGACGAGGCCGACCCGCATCGCTTGCACATCTCCCTCGAGGTCGAGGGGCCGGGCGGCAGCAGCTCGCTGGACGTCTACCTGCCCATGGGACTGGCCGCGAAGGCCGCCGCCTCCGAGAGGATCGAAGAGCTCCCCCAGCACCTCGACCCCGTGGACGTCGGCGTGAGCGTGCGCGTCGAGGGCACGTCCGTGCGGCTGAGCGAGCTGCTCGAGCTCGAGGAAGGCGACGTCATCCCGCTGGACGGCTACGTCGGAGACCCGGCCGTCCTGTGCATCGAAGGAAAGCCCGTCGCCCGCGGCAAGCTCGGCACGCGGCGCGGCAACCTCGCCATTCGCATCGAACACATGACCGAGGAACCGGAGCAAGAACAATGAGCGACGAGACGCAAGAGCAGACCCAGGCCGACGAGGTCGAAGAGGCGATCGAGAAGGCGACCGAGGCCGTCGCGGTGCAGACCAACGAGCTCGCCGAGCTCGCCGGTGGTGCAGCGACCGGAGAGGAGATGGACCTCGGCAACCTGCTCGACGTCCCCGTCGACGTGACCGTCGAGGTCGGCCAGGCGCGCATGCCGCTCGGCCAGCTCGTGAAGCTCGGGCCGGGCTCGCTGGTGGAGCTGGAGCGCGAGTCCCACGAGCCCGCGGACATCCTGGTCAACGGGAAGATCGTCGCACGCGGCGAGATCGTCACGATCGAGCGCAACTACGGCGTTCGCATCACGCAGGTCGAGGGCTGATCCGAGGAGCGCGCCGGGCTGATCCCCGGTGCTCCCCTCGCCGCCTCCACCGGGCGGCAAAGGGCCGCGCAGACGCGCTCCCGACGACGCGGGGTTGCAGCGCTGCGCTCGTCGGGTTACTTGGAGGCGGACCCTTCCCGGACTCTCCGCTCGACCACGACGAGGCTCATCGATGATCGCAGCCCTGCTCCTCGCTCTCTTCGCGCTGCCGACCTCCCCCGTGCCCTGCACGCAGGAGCAGGACGAGGAGCGCGCCGCCGAGCTGCTCGCCAAGGCCGACTTCCAGCTGGAGAAAGAGCGCTACGAGGACGCGGTCAAGACGTACAAGCTGATCGCGCGCAAGTTCCCCGACACGCCGGCGGGCGTGATCGCCGCGAAGCGCTGCGCCCCTTCGACGTTCCTCTACTCGAAGCTGATCGTCGACCACGGCCCCTCGTCGAACCGGGTCGACGTCGCGCTGATGGGGGACGGCTACACGCTCGAGCACCAGAAGGCCTTCAACGAGCTCGCCGACGACATCCCGGCGATGTTCGAGAACCAGAAGCTCTTCGACGAGTACTTCTCCTACTTCAACTTCCGCCGCTACAACCTCGTCAGCAAGGACGCGGGCGTCGACGGCTTCGGACGCGAGGAGGACACGGCGCTCGGCGGCCGCGTGATCGGGACGATCCAGGGGCACGTGGGAGTCGACTACAAGCAGGTGCTCCGCATGCTCGACGAGGCGCCGGAGCACGATGGACAGGCCCTGGTCTTCGTGCGCGTCGGAACGCTCGGTACCGGCGGGGGTGGGATCGCCGCGATCGGCGGTCGCAACGCCGCCGTCACCATCCACGAGTTCGGGCACTCCTTCGCCTCGCTCGGGGACGAGTACGCGACCAAGACGCACGACCGCGGTCGCGTGCGGAGCCGACCGAACGTCGCGGCGACGGAGGATCCTGAAGAAGTGCCGTGGGCGCACTGGCTGGAGGCGAAGGCTCGGGGCATCGGCGTCTACGAGGGCGCGAACGGTCAGGTCCGCGACGCCTGGAAGCCGGTCGCCTCCGGCTGCGTGATGGAGGACGGGAACTTCTTCTGCGCCCCCTGCCGCGAAGCGCTCGTCCTGCGCATCTACTCGCTGGTCGACCCGATCGACTGGGTCAACCTGCCCCCCGTGCCGCGGGACCACGCGGCGAGTCTCGAGGTCGAGGACGAGCTGACCTTCGAGGTGCACGTGATGCGTCCGCGCAAACACGTCCTCGAGGTGAGCTGGTGGGTGTTCGCGGAGGAGGACGCCCCCCGCGACCCGGTGGCCGGCGACCCGCGCTACGCCAACGCGCGCTCGCGCCTGGATCGATCGCGACGCGGACCGCTGTGGCCCATCGTCGAGAAGCCGCACGACCACTCGCGGGTCAACAAGACCGGCAAGCACACCTTCACGGTGAAGGCGCGCGACCTCGAGCCCGGCCGCTACCGGGTGGTCTGCCGTGCGAAGGACACGACCAAGGTCCGAGGCGACAAGCTGCCCTGGGTCCTCAAGGACGAGGCCGGCCTGCTGGAGTCCGAGCGCGCCTGGTGGATCACGGTGCCGGAGCGGTAGCGCGCTCCAACGACAAGGCAGGGGGTCGCGTAGGGACGGCCATGCTCGCCTACATCTGTCCCTGTCGAGGACTCTGCCCTCATCAGAGTCCCGTGCTCTACTTCCTGACGGAGGAGCTCTCTCCCGAGCATCTCCTCTGGTTGCCGCCGCTCTTCCTGGG
>CAZDYS010000292.1:0-5585 GCA_964509445.1 uncultured Planctomycetaceae bacterium | reverse complement strand
CGCCCGCGTCGAACGCGAGGTGGGCGAGCACCTTCAGCGCCTCGGCGGCGGTCTGTCGCTCGTCCTGGCGCTCCGCCAGGTCGGCCACGTCGCGCAGCAACCCGACGTCGTGCGGCGCCGCGTCGAGTCCGTCCTGCAGCACTGCGAGCGCGCGCTCGGGATCGTCCTGGGCGAGGTCGCGCGCGAGCTCCAGGAGGTCGGCCGGCTCCGCGGGCCGCACGTAGTGCGCGGCGACCAGCGAGGCGAGCGTCTCCTGGGTGAGGAACCGGCGGTCCGGGAAGGACGCGAGGACGGAGCGCACGCTGGTCGCCCCGTCCAGGAGCTCGCACAGCGCGTGCGCGAGCTCGAGGTCTCCGTCGAAACCGTCCTCCGGCCGCGCCTCGGTCACGTAGTGGGTCGCCTCGCTCGGGACGCGGGCGCGCACGCCGGCGAGGTGGTCCTTGCGGCGGGCCGCCTCGAACAGGAGCGGACCGATCGGGAGCGCGAGGCCGAGGTGCTTCTCCTCGGGGTCGAACACGCCGGCCTCCGGCTTGCCCGCCTCGAAGCGGAAGCTCCCGTCCTCCGCCGCGAACAGCGAGCACACGTCCTCGACCAGCCTGGCCTCGGCGAACGCCCGCAGCTCCTCTTCCGTCAGCACCTTGCGCTGCACGAGCACCTGGCCGATCGGCCGACGCTTGCGGAAGCGCGGCTTCGTCGCGCTCTCGAGCTGCTTGGGCGATACACGCCCCGCCCGCACCAGGTCGTCCATCAGGCGCGGGCGGTCCTCGGCGACGAACAGCGCGACGCGGCCCTCCTTCACGTAGACCCTTCCGGAGCGCTTGCCCTCGATCACGAGCGTTCCGCTGCGGCGGTGCATCTCCAGGTTCTGGAGGATGTCCGGCAGCTCCAGCGTGGCGAGGTCTCCCGAGAGCGACATGGTGAGGGTCCGCGGGCGGCGGAATGCGCCTCTTTCGACCGCCCGGACCGGGCAAGTGGACGCCAACCCACCGAAGACTGGCCTCGGGGAGCCACCGGGCAGGTTCTTCCCGGTCGGCGGGCCCTCGTGAGCGAGACCGGAGCGGAGGAGCGGGCTCAGGCGAGCCCGGTCAGGTGCCCGGACAGCTCGTGCCGCGCGCGCAGGAAGGCTGCCGGCGACTCGCCCGCGAAGTCCCGGAACTCGCGGTTCAGGTGCGCCTGGTCGTAGCAGCCGCTCGCGAGCGCGACCTCGGCGAGGTTGGCTCCCGGCGAGCGACCGAGCAGCTCGAACGCGCGCTGCAGCCGCAGCTGCCGCGCGTAGACCTTGGGCGAGAGTCCGACGCGGTCGCGGAAGCGCCGGTCGAGCGTCCGCGTGCTCACGCCGACGGCGCGGGCGACGCGACCGAGCTCCGCCAACCCGTGGCTGCGGCGGAGGTGCGTGACGGCGGCGCTCGCCTCGCAGCCACGCGTCGGGAGAGCGCCTTCGAGCCAGGCGCTCAAGAGGCGAACCCGGGTCGGCCAGGTCCGCGCCTCGTGGAGCCGGCCCTCCAGCTCCAGGAGGTCGGGGCGTCCGAGCTCCTCGAGCGAGACCTCGCGGTCGGTCAGCTCGTTCATCGCGACGCCCAACAGACGGTGCAGCGCCGTGGGCTCGAGCCGGACGCCGATCAGCTCCACCCGGCCGGTCGGGACGATCTCGATGAAGCGCCGGATCTGCCCGATGACCAGGCTGCGGGGCTGGGGGGCCTCGCAGGCCTCGCTTCCCGGCACGAGCGTGCGGTAGGGGGCCCCGAGCTGAAACAGGAGCTCCACGCAGCCGTCCGGGACGACCTTCTCAGGGACCGGGTTCGGCCCCGGCTCGTCCTCCAGGATCCACAGGCAACGGACCGCGTCCTGCAGGGCCGGGGGTGGCTTCAGCTCGCGATAGAGCATGCCTCCAGGCTACCCGCCGGCGAGCCGGACGGGGTTGGCGCATTCGTCCAAGCCCCGCCGCCGGAGCGGCCCTAGGGTGGACGCAACCACGGAGGACATCCCCATGAAGACAGCCCTTTCCATCCTACTCGCCGGTCTCGCCCTGGTCTCCGCGACCCTCGTCCCCGAAGCCCCGCAGGAGGAGGAGTCCCTGGTGAAGGAGCTCTCCTGGCTCGAGGGACGCTGGGTGATCGAGCGCGAGGGGGAGTATCTCGAGGAGACCTGGAGCCCCGCTCGCGAGGACGCGATGACCTGCGCGTTCCGCTGGTCGCGGGCCGGGCACGTGTGGCTCTACGAGCTGGTCACGCTGGAGGAGGACGAGGAATACGGGCTCGTGTTCCGCATGCGCCACTTCGACCGGAACCTCGTGCCGTGGAAGAGCGAGGCGAAGGAAGCGTTGACCTACCCGCTGCACGACTTCTCGGAGAACCGCGTGGTCTTCGAGAACCCCGAGCGCGACAGCCCGCGGCGGTTCGTCTACGAGCGCGAGGGAGACGAGCTGATCGTCCGCGTCGAGGATGCGGAGGGGAAGGGCGACGGGTTCCGCTTCCAGCTGGACGACTGAGGGCCGGCGCCCAGCGCGGGGGAGCGCGGTCCGTGGCGAGGCGAGGCGAGCCGGGATCGTCGCCCCGCGACGCCAAGATGCGGCCGGGGCGCGGAACTCTGCTTGCCGGTCGCGAAAGGGGGGCTAGGCTGGAAACCGGCCCCCCGACCCTGCTTTGAGTTCGACGCCCCCCGACGAGTCCCTGCCCCCTCCGACCCTGGTCGAGGACGAGGCGGAGTTCGAACGGCTCCTGACCAAGCTCTCGCGCGCGGACCGCATCGGCTTCGACACCGAGGCGGACTCGTTCTACAGCTACCAGGAGCGCGTCTGCCTGATCCAGGTCACGGTGGACGAGGAGGACTTCCTGATCGACCCTCTGGCGCCGGTCGAGGTGCAGCGGCTCGGTCCTGTCTTCGCCGATCCGGCGAAGACGAAGATCTTCCACGACGGCGAGTACGACGTGCTGATCCTCAAGCGCGACTACGACTTCCGCTTCGCGGGGCTGTTCGACACGCGCGTCGCGGCGGCGGCGCTCGGGCTCGAGCTCCCGGGGCTGGCCTCCGTCGTCCAGGCGCGGTTCGGAGTCGAGCTCGACAAGAGCCAGCAGCGCTCCGACTGGTCGAAGCGGCCGCTCTCGAAGCAGCAGATCGCCTACGCCCGGCAGGACACGCGCTACCTCCTGCCGCTGATGGACCAGCTGGCCGCGGAGCTCGAGGCCTGCGGCCGCATGCCGATCGTCGAGGGCGAGTGCCGTCGCCTCGAGGCGCTCGACCCGTCGCCGAAGACCTTCAACCCGGACGAGTTCATCCGCATCAAGGGCGCGCGGACGCTCGATCCCAAGGAGATGCGCGCCCTGCGCGAGCTCTACGTCTGGCGCGACACCGAGGCACGCCGTCGGGACGTGCCGCCGTTCAAGGTGCTCGGGAACCACCTGATGCTCGCCGCAGCCCGCGCGCGGCCGCGACGGGCCGCCGCGCTCGACGGCGTCGACGGCTTCTCGCCGAAGATCGTCCGGCGTCTGGGCCGTCCGATCGTCGAGGCGATCCAGCGCGCGAGCGAGCTCGAGCCGATCCGCAGCGCTCCGCGCCTGCCCGCCAAGGACGGGTCCGGACGGCTCGACGAGGCGGGGCACGAGCTCCACGACCGGCTCAAGGGCTGGCGGAAGCAGCGAGCGCAGAGCGAGGGGATCGACTCCTCGCTGATCCTGAACCGGCACACGCTGCTCTCCCTGGCGCACGAGCGGCCGGCGGACGAGGAGGCCCTCGCCCGCGTGGACGGGTTGATGGAGTGGCAGCGCGACATGTTCGGGGACGAGCTCCTGGAGCTGGTGCGCGGCTTCGCCGAGGACCTGGCCGCCGGCCGGATCGAGCTGCACGGACGTCGCAGCCGCCGCAAGAAGGCCGGCGGAGGCAGGGGAGGAAACGGCCGCTCGCGCTAGCGCGGCCGTGCAAGTCGAACGCGGATCGCCGACACTGCGCGCGACCATGCTGCTCTCCCACTCCCACCGCTTCCTCTTCGTCCACACGATCCGCGCGGCCGGAACCGCGATCGCGCAGACGCTCGAGCCCTACGGACACAAGCCGCCGCAGGGGCGCTGGAACCGCGCACTCTCGAAGCTCGGGCTCGTCCAGGACCCGACGCGGATCCAGCTGCGCGAGCACGAGACCGCGCTGGGAGCGAAGAAGCTGCTCCCGCCCGAGGTCTTCGACACCTACTACAAGTTCGCCTTCGTGCGGAACCCGTGGAGCTGGCTCGTGTCGGTCTGGATGCGCCTGAAGACGACCGAGTCGCATCGGCACCACGCGGCCGTCGCTCCGCTGGACTTCCCGGACTACGTCGACTGGGAGATCGAGCGCAACCAGCGACACCAGCACCTGTTCGTGTGCGACGAGCGTCACCGGGTGATCGTGGACTTCGTCGGCCGGCTCGAGAGCCTCGAGCGGGACTTCGAGCAGGTCTGCCGCCAGATCACCGTGCCCGTTCGGCCGCTCGAGAAGGTCGGCGGACGCAAGCGCGAGCACCAGGACTACCGCGCCTACTACGACGACGGCCTGCGCGAGAAGGTCGCACGTCACTGGGCGCGGGACGTCGAGCTGTTCGGCTACGCGTTCGATCCGAGCCCCGAACCGCTCGCGCCCCTCCGCAAGGAGAGATGAGCGCCGACGCGGCCTCTCCGCGCTCGGGCCTCGCGCTGACCGCGGTCCTGGCGCTCGTCGCGCTGGCCTGGGTTCCGGCCGCATCGCTGCCCTTCACCGGGGAGGACTTCGCGCTCCTCGCACGCGCGCGCCTGGGCCTGGTGGTCTCGCCGCACGTGTTCCGTCCGAGCTCGGAGCTGTGGTTCCGCGGGTTCCACGCGGTCTTCGGCGTCGAGAGCCCGCTGCCCTACCACCTCGGCTCCCTCGCGCTCCACGTCGCGAACGCCGCCCTGGTCCACGCCATCGTCAGGCGCCTCTTCGCCTGCTCGGTGACCGGCCTGCTCGCGGCCCTGGTGTTCGGCGTCGGGGCCGGAGCCGCCGACTCGATCCTGTGGATCGCCTCGGTGAACCGTCTCCTGTCCGGGTTCGGTGCTCTCGTGGCCGTGCTCGGTGCGCTGCAGCTGGCGGAGCGACGCGGCGTGGCCTGGACGCTCCTGGTCGCGGGGTTCGCGCTGCAGCTCGCGTCGAACGAGGAGGGCTTCGGGACAGCTCCGCTGCTGGTCGTCGTGGCGCTGGTCCTCGCCCGGCGAGAGGCGCTGCGCGTCGCGCTCGGCTGCGGCGCGCTGCTCGCGGTCTACTTCGCGTTCTTCCGGGTCCAGGCGTCGGTCGAGGTGCCGGGGCTCGAGCTCGAGGTCGTGCGCTCCTCGTTCCTCGCGCGCTGCGATCTGATGCTGGGGGGCGTGGGGCTGTCGCTCTGGCCCCTCGCCTGGGTCGTGCTGTTCGTCGGAGCCCTGGCGGCGCGCCGCGAGCTCTGGCCCCAGCTCGGGATCGCGCTGACCGCCTTCGTCGCGTCGTTCGTCCCGTTCGTCCTCGCGGAGAACGTGGCCTACCGCGCCTATCCCACGCAGTTCCCCGTCGCGATGCTGCTGGCCGGCGGCGTGCTCGCGGCCGTGCCCGCGGGACGCGCGCGCGCCCGTGCCGCC
>CAZDYS010000291.1:0-5586 GCA_964509445.1 uncultured Planctomycetaceae bacterium | reverse complement strand
TCAGTCGCCCTGCGTGGTCGTCGCTCCGCCCAGGAGTCCGAACAGCTCGCTGCCGCTCGACAGCACGAGGGTCGTGTCGGAGTCGAGGACCTCTTGGTACGTCTCGAGCGTCTTGAGGAACGTGTAGAGCTCGCGCGCCTCGGCGCTCTGACCGTACGCGCTCGCGTAGATCTCCGTCGCCCGCGCGTCCGCCTGGCCGCGGATCTCCTGGATCGTGCGGTAGGCCTCCGAGGCGATCTCGCTGAGGTCGCGCTCCTTCGAACCGAGGATCTTCGCAGCCTCCCCCTCGCCCTCGGAGCGGAAGCGCGAGGCGATCTGCTGGCGCTCACTGATCATGCGCTCGTAGATCTTCTCGACCACGCTCGGGTTGTAGTTGATGCGCTTGAACCGCACGTCGAGCAGCTCGATACCGAACTCGGCGAGCTTGACGCGCGCCGCCGCCTGGATCTCCTGTTCGATCTTCTTGCGGCCCTTGGTGATCGGCTGCAGCTGCCCGATGTCGCCTTCGGCCTCCGCTCCCTCGACCAGGAGGCTCTCGTCGACCGCGGGCTCGCGATCGCGCGTCGTGCGGATGACCTCGATCAGGTCGTGCTTCGCGATCGCGTTGCGCGTCTCGCTCCCGAGGATGTCCTCCAGTCGAGACTGTGCGCTGCGCTCGTCGCGCAGCCGGCGGAAGTACTCGAGCGGGTCCGTGATGCGCCAGCGACCGAACGTGTCGACCGAGATGTAGAGCTTGTCCTTCGTGGGCATCTCAGTGCGCAGGCCGTCCCACTCGAGGATCTGCTTGTCGATGCGGTTCACCTCCTGGATGAACGGCATCTTGAAGTGCAGCCCTGCTTCCGTGACGGGCTCGCCGACCGGCTTGCCGAACTGCGTGAGGATGACCTGCTGCGTCTCGCTAACGGTGTAGGTCGCTCCACCGAACACGATCAGGAACAGGAACAGGCCGATCGCGACGACTCCGAACTTGAGCTTGCCCATCACTTGTCCCTCCCGAAGCGCAGGCCACCGAGCTGGTCGAGGTTCATCAGCGGCACCATGCCGCCGGCGAGGTCCTCGTCGATCACGACCTTGCCACCGACCTCCGAGAGCACCTCGCTCATCGTCTCGAGGTAGAGGCGCTGGCGCGTGACCTCGGGCGCCTTCAGGTACTCCGCCAGGATCGCGTTGAACGCGAGCGCGTCCCCCTCGGCCTCGTTGATGCGCTTGGCGGCGTAGCCGCGCGCCTTGTTGATGCCCTGGTCGGCCTCACCCCGCGAACGCGGGATGCTCTTGTTGTACTCGCCGTTCGCGATGTTGATCGCGCGCTCCTTCTCCTGCTGGGCCTGGTTGACCTCGTTGAAGGACGCCTGGACGCGCTCCGGCGGGTTGACGTTCTTCAGCTGCACCTGGTCGATCTTGATGCCCATCTCGTAGCTGGCGGCGAGAGCCTGCAGCTTCTGGAGCGCCTCGTCCTCGATCTCCTGACGGCCGATCGTGATGACCTCGTCGACCGTGCGATCGCCCACGACCTCGCGCATCACGCTCTCCGACGCGTCCCGCAGGGTCGCGTCCGGGTTCCGCACATTGAAGAGGTAGTCGTTCGGCCGCTCGATGCGGTACTGGATGACCCACTCCACCAGGGCGGCGTTCAGGTCGCCGGTGACCATCTTCTTCTCCTGGGTCCACTCGTCACTGCTCGTCGACTGCCAGCGGTTCGACGCGCCGGCGGTGCCGAAGCCGAACTCCTGCTTGAGCTGGCGCTTCACCGGGACGATCGCGGCGGTGTCGATCCCGAAGGGCAGCTTGAAGTGCAGCCCCGAGGGAACGGTGTCGACGAAGCGCCCGAAGCGCAGAACGACTCCCTCGGATTCGGCCGGGACCGTGTAGATGGTGCTCGCGAAGAAGGAGATCACGAGGAAGATCCCCGCGACGATCAGGGTGACCCGGCCGAACGGCAGGTTGTTCGGAAGCTCGAACACGGAGTCGCCGATGCGGATGGTCTTGGACTTGCGCCTGGCCATGGACCTCGGTGGCTGAGAGAGGAGACGGAGGACTCCGACACCCGCGGGCTCGGTGCAGCGAGCCACCTCGACGGGCGTCGGACGCGCACTCTACCCGCCCGGTCCGATCTCCTTCGAGCGGACTCGAGATCGTGTGGAAGATCGTCTCGGGCGGGGCCCGGACAGGGCCGATCTCGGGCGAGACGACGCCCCTCACTCCCCTTCGAGCAGGGTCTCCTCGTACAGGATCAGGCGACCTTCGAGCTCCGCGAAGTCGGAGGCCGTCGGGCCGACGAGCTCGAGCGCCTGCAGCTGCAGCTCGAACGCCTCCTCGACGCGGCCCTTGCGAAACCTCGCGAGGGCCAGGGTGTCGAGCAGGTTCCCGTCGACGGGATCGGCGAGCTCGTAGGCGCGTTCGATCAGCAGGATCGCGCGCTCCAGGTTGTCCTCCGCATCCCCCTCGGCCTGGTGCATCACCCCCCACGCGAGCTCGTTGAGGAGGCCCACGTAGCGCTCCACGAGGGCGATGGAGCGCAGGTCGGACGCGTCGAGGTCGGCGAGCGCGAGCTCCAACCCGGGCACGGTGCTCTCGGCCGCGGCCCACTGCTCCAGGTCGATGCGGTTCCGCAGCAGCGAGGTGCGCATCGAGGAGGACAGGACCGGTTCCGGCGCCGGGTTCTCGGCGAGCGCCTCGATCGCCTCGGTCAGGATCTCGGCCGCCTCCACCGGATCGCCGCGCTGCGCGCGGAGCTGGCCGAGCAGGTTCATCGCCCGAATGGTGCTCGAGTGGTGGGGACCGATCACCCGCTGCTGGCGCTCGAGCACGTCGCGCACGATCTCCTCGCCCTCCTCGAGGCGTCCCTGCACGTACTTCGTGACCCCGTAGTTCAGGCGCGCGGCGAGCGTGTTGGGGTGCTCGGGTCCGAGGACGCGGTGCAGGGCCTCGAGGATCTCCTCGTAGAGCTGCGCTGCCTCGTCGTGGCGATTGAAGTGCAGGACCGCGGCCGCGTGATGAGCCCGCAGGACGAGAACATCGGGGTGCTCGGGACCGAGGACACGTGTGCCGCTCTCGATCCCCTCGAGCAGGACCGTCTCGGCTTCCTCGTAGCGCAGCTGGAAGATGTAGGTGAGCCCGAGGACGGCGCGCAGCGTGATGCTCGTCGGATCGTCCGGGCCGAGCGCCTCGTCGGACATCCGGAGGGACTCCTCCTGGAGCTCGGTGGCCTCGGCGAAACGCGTCTGGAACGTGAGCAGGGCCCCCAGGGTGCGTCGCAGCTGCAAGGTGTCGACGTGTGCCGGCCCCACGACGCGCTCGCTGGTCGCGATGGTCTCGCGCAGGAGCCTCTCCACGTCTTCCACGTCGTCGCGCTGCTCGGCGCGAACCCGCGCCAGCTCGCCGGTCACGCGCAGCGTGCGCTCGTTCTCCGCGCCGTGGGCCTCGGTGAGGAGCGCGCGCGCGCGCTTCAGGTGATGGGCTGCCTCGGGGAGCACCCCCAGGCGCCAGTACGTGTCCCCCAGCGTCCAGCGGATCTGAGCTTCCACGAGCGGCTTGTCGGCGAATCGACCATCGGGCTCGGCGGCGGCCTCGATGCGTTCGGCGGCCACGTCGAGCACCTCCCGCATGCGCACGTCCTTGCCCCTGCCGATCTCCGACGACGGAGCGACGGCCTCGAGCAGGTCTTCGTTGAGGAACGCGTTGACGGCCGTGGCCAGGTCCGCCTGACGACGCGCCTCGGCGGCGGCCGCGCTCGCCTCCCGGGACGCATCGAGCGCGGCGCGCTCCGCCTCGCGCGCATCCTGCTCGGCTTCCCAGGCCACGTCCGCCTGGTCCGACGCGCGCACCGCGAAGGTCCACGTGCCGACCAGGCCGAGCAGCAGCGCGAGCAAGGTGCTCGCGACCCCGCCGACCAGGAGCCGGTTGCGACGCGCGAACTTCTGGATCTGGTACGCCGCGGACGCGGGCCTCGCGCGGATCGGCTCGCTGGCGAGGTAGCGACGCAGGTCCTCGGCGAAGGCGGCGGCAGACGCGTAGCGGCGGTCCTTCTCCTTCTCGAGCGCCTTCGCCACGAGGATCTCGACGTCGCCCGACAGGCGCTCGTCGAGGCGCCCGAGCGGGGGCGGTTCCTCCTCGACCAGGATGCGGGCCGCCTCCGCGACGGAGCGGGACGAGAGGTCGAACGGCTTGCGTCCGGCCAGGAGCTCGTAGAGTACGACGCCGAGCGCGTACACGTCCGCACGCGTGTCGAGCGCCGAGGGATCGCCCTGCACCTGCTCGGGCGACATGTACGGCAGCGTCCCGAGGATCTCGCCGGGCGTGGTCTGACGGGACGCCGTCAGATCGGCGTCGGTGACGCGGGCGATGCCGAAGTCGAGCACCTTGGGCTGTCCGGAACCGTCGACGAGGATGTTTCCGGGCTTGAGGTCGCGGTGGATGACGCCCTTCTGGTGTGCGTGGTGCACGGCGTCGGCCACCTGCGCGACCAGCGCGATGCGCTCGTCGATCCCCAGCCCGCTGCGGCTCGCGTAGCGGTCGAGCGGGAAGCCGACCACGAGCTCCATCGCGAGGTACGGGTGGAGGATGCCGTCGACCCGCGCGGTGCCGGCCTCGTAGACCGTCGCGATCCCGGGGTGATTGAGCCAGCCGAGCACCTCCGCCTCGGCCTCGAACCGGCGCACGTGTGCGTCGGTCACGAGGCTCGAGCGCACGAGCTTCAGCGCGACCTTGCGGTGCGGCGAGCGCTGCATCGCCTCGTACACCACCCCCATGCCGCCGGAGCCGAGGAGCGAGAGCACCTCGTACTCCCCGATCTCCGTCGGCATCTGCGTGGGCCGCGGCTGGACCGCGGAGCGATCGAAGTCCGTGACCGGGTCGGCGTCGGAGGCCAGGAGCGCGCGCACCTCGCGCTTCAGCTCCTCGTCGTCGCCACAGCGTCGCTCGAGCTCGGCCTCCCGCGCCTGGGGCGCGAGATCGACCACGGCGTCGAACACCTCGAACAGGCGGCTGTCCTGACTCATCCGTCGGGCTCCCCGAGCGCACGCGAGAGCCAGGCGCGCGCGAAGCGCCACTCCCGCGTCACCGTGCGCCGCGAGACCCCGAGCACGGCGGCCGTGTCCTCGGCGGACAGGTCGGCGAAGTAGCGCAGCTCGACGATGCGCGCCTGGCGCGGGAACTGCTCCTCGAGCGTGACGAGCGCGCGGTCCAGGGCTTCGAGGTCGACCGAGCCCGCCCACTCGACGGGCGGCTCGACCGCCGGGTCGAGCGCGAGCTCCACGCGCCTTCCGTCGCCGCCCCGCTTCGCGCGCCGACGCGAGCGCGCGTGGTCGACGAGCACCTGACGCATCGCCCGGGCCGCCGTCGCGAGGAAGTGGTGCCGGTCGCGAAACTCGGTGCGCTCGGTCCCGAAGAGCTTCACCCAGGCCTCGTGCACGAGTGCGGTCGGCTGGAGCGTGTGCTCCGCACCCTGGTTCCCCATGTAGCCGCGCGCGACCGCGTGGAGCTCGCCGTAGAGCAGCTCGAGCAGACGGCCCGACTCGCGCGCGTCACCGGCCGCGGCGGCCGCGAGCATGCGCGTCGCGGCCTCGGGCGCGAGGGGGTCGGCCCGCT
>CAZDYS010000290.1:0-5602 GCA_964509445.1 uncultured Planctomycetaceae bacterium | reverse complement strand
CGAGCGCCATGCGCTCGACGAGGCGCGCGTGGCCGTGGTCCAGCTCCGCCCTGCGCTCCATGCGCTCCTCCATCGCGAGCACGTTCAGCCCTTCGTGCTCGACGAACGTCACCTCGGGCCGCTCCGCCGGAAGGTGTTGCTCCAGTCCTGGATAGCGCTCGAGGAGGAGCGCGAACACCTCCTCGTCCGCGAGCTCCGCGTAGGCCTCCTCGGCGTCTCGTGCATCGACCGTCAGGTCGACGGCGAAGTCCTCGGCCGCGAGGGCCGCAGCGGACTCCACCCCGATCGCCGGAACGAGCACGCACAGCACGATCCAAGCGCCGCCCAGGAACACCGCTCCCTGGGAGGGGTGCTTCGCCGCGAGCGCAGCCGCCGTGAGCAGGGCGGTCCAGAACGCGACGTAGACGAGGACCAGCGTCGCGAACACCAGACTCGTGAACAGGCCGGAGGCGAACGCGATCGAGCTCGCGGCCACGACCGACAAGCCCGTCCCGCCCGCCAGGATCCCGATCGCACCGCAGCGAGCGCAGAGCCAGCGGCGTCCGCTGTTCGCCTGCACGGTGATCAGGGGCAGGAGACCCGAGGCGCGCTCGTAACCGCCCACCTCGACCCCGAGCGCGAGCACGACCAGCGGCAACAAGAGGGCCAGAACCGTCACCAGATCGAACCCTCCGGACACCTCCAGCTCGGGGTTGTCGATCTCCGACCCCTGCACGAGCAGCGGATCCGCGAGTCGGCTGATACGCACCGCCACCGCGTCGGTCTCGAGCGAGGCGAACGCGATGCCCGCGAGCGGCGCGGGCTCGCGGACGAGGCGCGTCGCCGCGTACCAGTCCTGCCAGAGCGGTCGCGTGAGGTCGACCCAGGGACGCCCCTCGGGGCCGACGCGTCCCGCGCCGAGCAGGTCCAGGGCCTCGCTGCGCGACTCCTCCTGGAGCTCGCGGGCCGCCTCGATCGCTGCTCTCCAGCGCTCGACGTCTCGCTGTCCCTGGAGGACGGCGAAGGCCGCGACCCCGAGGGTCAGCGCCAGCACGGTCCACCGGAACGGCGAGCGCAGCAGCGTCAGGAGCTCGAGTCTCAGCGCCAGACGAATCACAGACTCCCTCCTCGCTCCAGGCGGCGCGCACCGAGGAAGAGAAGCCCCGTGGCCAGAGCGACCCACGCCGCGAGCGCCGCTCCCTCGACGACCGTGGAGGCGAGTGCGCGCCGGTACGGCAGCGGCTCGAAAGCGAAAGCGTCGAACGAGGCGTAGAACTCCTGGTCCGCGGTCCAACTCCAGTCCCCGGTCTTCGACCCTCCGAGCGCGTGCTCCTCGTTCAGCATCCGGACCAGGGTGCGACGATGCGCCTCCACCTGCCCGAGGAAGTACAGATGGCTCTCCAGGTCGGTCCGAGCGATCGCCATGGAGATCCGCTCCGTCGCCACCAAGGGGTCCACGAACGAGAACAGCCCGACCAGGGAAGACTGGCGTCGGAGGTGTTCCTCGAGCGCGCCGAAGTGCTTGTCCCAGACGCGGTTGCCGTACTCCTCGTCGGCCTGCATGAGGAAGCCGTCGAGGTTGACCGGAAGCTCCTCCTTCGTCGCGACGCCGTACTGTTCGAGGATCTCTCGTTCGACCTCGAGGCTGCGCTCGTCGCTGGGGTTGTGCCCGTTCAGTCCCTTCTCGCGATCCTCGCGCATCGCCGCCTCGAAGGCGTCCCGCGTCGGCAACGGCAGCGCGGCCTTGGCGGTCATCGTGGCGAAGCGCGGCAGGAAGATCGCGCAGACGAACCACAGGCTGAGCAGGATCCCGGCGGCGGTGCCGGGACGCCGGACCAGGGACGAGACGCAGGTCACGACCGCGGAGACGATCCAGAGCGTGGCGAGCTGCAGCAGGAGGAAGAGAGCCGTCGGTCCGGGAGCTGCGGCCTGCGCGGAGAACGCGAGGTGCGTGCCCACCAGGAGGAACGCGAGCACCGCGCCCACGGACCACAGCGCCACGGCCTTCCCGAACAGGATCGACAGCGGGCGTGCCCCCTGCGTCAGGAGCAGCCGTAGGCGCCCGCTCTCCCGCTCCGCTGCGACGGTTCCGAACCCGGTCAGGAGGAGGACGAGGGGTACGAGGAGGTGCAGCACCGTGGCGGGCTCGAGCCGGTCGAAGCGCAGGAGCGCGGAGGCTCCCCGGCTCGGGATGTGGACGGCCGCGTTCTGGCGGTGCGCCTCCAGGTGGATCGAACGCCCGGTCACCATCTGGAGCCCGGAGTCCAGACCGGCGAGGGGTCCGCTCGGACGGAAGACGAAGTCCCCGTAGTGCGCACGGGAGTGCGGGTTGTCCCCCTCCCGCTCCAGCCAGGCAGTACGCGCTCCCTCCGCGGCGGCCGCCTGCCCCCGGCGCTCGCGGTGATCGGTCGAGGCCGCGATCCAGGCCGAGCCGATCGCGAGCAGCAGCCCCAGCGCGAGGATGGTGCGCCCGCGGCCGTCGCGCAGGAGCGCGCGCCATTCGTTCGAGAGCAAGGGAAGGATCATGAGCGAGCTTCGAGACGGCGCTCGTCACGTCTCCGCGAACGAGCCCACAGAAGAGCAGAGGTCCCGGCCAACACGTCTCTGCGCAACGGAGCAGTCCGCGCGCGGACGCACGCGACCTCGTCGACAGGCGCGTGCACGACTTGCGGATCCTAGCGATGTCGGGGACGCGAGCGAGGCTTTCGATCGTGACGCTGTCGTGAGCGGAAGCGTCACGGTTCCGCCGACCACGAGCCAGCAGGAGAATGTGCGCACGAACAGGAACTCGACGTGCGCGACAGGCATTGAAACACGTTGCAGCAAGCGCTCCTGCGCGAGCGTTTCAAGACGTCGTGAAGATCCTCGCCGCGAGGGAACTGCCCCTCGACGAGCGGCATGCCAGACGTGGAGGCCGTCACCCGGACGGCTCACCGGAACTCCACTACAGGTCTTCGATCGACATGAACGCTCTTCACTTGCTTCGCAACACGCTGGCCTGCATCGCGCTGGCGAGCGCTGCGTCCGCCCAGTACTGGTCGGAGGATTTTGGCGATCCTTCCCAGGGCGGACTCGGCTTCGACGACAACGCCGTCAACTGGGCCATCTACGACGACGGAAGCGGCCCGCAGCTGTACACCGCGGGGGTCTTCTCGCAGGCAGGCGGCATGGCCGCACAGGGAGTCGTGCGCTGGACCGGCACGGGCTGGGAGGAGCTCGGCGGACTGAACGGGACCGCCGCGATCCTGGCCGTCGGGGATCTCGGCGGCGGCCCGGAGCTCTACGTCGCCGGTAACTTCACGGACGCCGGCGGCGTCCCGGTGAACGGCCTCGCTCGCTGGAACGGGACGATCTGGCAGGACGTCGGTGGCGGCGTGACGCTCGGTGTCCCCGGCACGGGCGGCATCTTCGGCCTCGCGTTCCACGACGACGGCTCGGGCCTGGCCCTCTACGCCACCGGCGACTTCACGATGGCCGGCAGCGCGACGGTCCAGAACGTCGCGCGCTGGACCGGAACCGACTGGTTCGACGTCGGAGGCGGGATCACGGGTCCGTTCGGCGGCTGCTGCACCTACGGCATGATCTCCTGGAACGGCGACCTCTACATCGGTGCCGACCCGGGCCCCACCGGCACCGCGACCTTCGCCCAGGGCGTCGCCGCCTGGCACGGGACGATCTTCGAGGCGCTCGACGGTCCGTTCAACTTCGCGAACTCGTTCGCGGTGTGGGACGACGGCAACGGGGAAGCCCTCTACATCGGCGGCGACTTCGCCGTCGCGGGCGGCGTCACGTCCAACCACGTCGCTCGCTGGAACGGCCTGTACTTCGAGAACCTGGGCAGCGGCCTGACGGGCACGTTCTTCCCCTACGGAGGCCAGGACCTCCACGTCCACGACTCGGGCGACGGTGAAGAGCTGTGGGTCAGCGGGCTGTTCGATCAGGCCGGTGGCGTGCACTCGCCCTACGTCGCGCGGTGGGACGGCCAGAACTGGCTCGGCGCTCGCGGCGGGATCGCCGGCTCCTCCTTCACCACGGGAGGCCAGTTCGAGACCTTCGACGACGGAACCGGCTCGTCGCTGTGGTTCTCCGGAGGCTTCGAGTCCGCGGGTGCGCACGAGTCGTTCTACGTGGCGCGCTGGCAGGCGGAGCCCCCGGCCCTGACCGCCGACGTCGGTCAGCTCTCCCTCGCTGCGGGTGGAACGCAGCGCATGGAGCTGCGCGGCGGCGCCTCGCAGGCGGGAGCCTTCTACGCCCTGATCGGTTCCGCGACGGGCAACACTCCGGGCGGCATCCCCGTCGGCTCGGTGTCCCTGCCGCTGGTGTTCGACACCTACACGAACCTGTCCGCCAACGGCTTCGCGCCGCTGGTGAACAACATCGGGTTCCTGGACGGCGCGGGTGAGTCCGTGGCGTTCTTCTCCATCCCGCCGATGTTCGACCCGATGCTCGCGGGCATCACGGTCTACCACGCGTTCGTCTCCTTCGGCTCGGGCCGGTTCGCGAGCAACGCGATCCAGGTCGAGCTGCTCCCCTGAGGACCGCTCGCGCGAGCGGTGACGGGCGGATCCTGCTGCGCTTCGCGGCGGGGTCCGCCTTCCCTCCGGGCCACCTCGGGCTGCTTCCCCTCGGCTCCGCCTCCTCCCCTCCTTCCGAACCCATGCGCCCTCAACCTCGACGTCCCCACCTCACCGGGAGAACCCTGGCCCTGCTCCTCGTCGGAACGGTCGGCTGCGCGACCCTGGGAACCCTGGCATTCGGGCTCTTCGATGCCGACGACGAGGGCACGGTCCTCGCGGGATCGAGCCCCACGCCGCGCGCCTCCGACGCCAGCGACCCGTCCGGCACGAGCACCTCGCTCGCCCCGCCGTCGCCGATCCCTGCAGCGGACGCGGAGCCCGACGCGTACCCCGCTTCCCCCGCCTCTCCCGAAGCCGCTCTGCCCCCCGAGGAGCTCGCCCCCAGTGCATCGGTGCTCGCGCACCTCGAGCGCACGGGAGAGACCGAGCAGGATTGGCGCGCCTACGAGGCCATCCGCGCTCAGTACGACGAGGCGCGCGCGAACTCGTCCCTCGTGGCGGCCGTCGACTCCTGGAACGAGGTGGGCGTGTACCGCAAGTGGACCCTGTGGTTCTCCAAGCACCTCGCTCCCCATCTCGAGAACCCGACGCAGGACGAGAGCGATGCCCTCGGGGCTCAGCTGGACGAGATCTTCGGCGGCCGCGTCGAGCGCCACGCGGAGACGTTCGCCCCTCACGCGGACCTGATGCGGGACACGACGTACCAGGGACGCTCCGACGCCATGGCGTTCCAGATCGCGCTCCTCCAGGAGGCCAATCCGTCGGCCGAGTCGATGGTGCGCGAGGGCAACGACCGACTCCTCCCGCTGCTGCGGGCGCTGGGGTATCCCGAGGACCAGCTGCCGCTGCCGTTCCTGCACGATCGCTGAGCGGCCGAGTTCGGATCGAACCGAGCCGCGGCCGGGACGGAGTCACCGCGGGCCGTCGGCGGCGGTCCGCGACAAAGGGCTCAAGCAATCGAGCGCGCTGGTCGACGCGGACGGACCGGGCTCTCTCTCTCCCGGCCCCCACCGCATGAACCAAACGGACATCCTCCTCGAGGCCGG
>CAZDYS010000289.1:0-5641 GCA_964509445.1 uncultured Planctomycetaceae bacterium | reverse complement strand
CTCTCTCTCCCGGCCCCCACCGCATGAACCAAACGGACATCCTCCTCGAGGCCGGAACGAACGAGCTCGAGATCATGGTGCTCATGATCTCCGGCGTGTCCTTCGGCGTGAACGTCGCCAAGATCCGCGAGGTCCTCCTGCCCAGTCGCGTGCACGCGCTCCCCGGGCAAGAGGACTACATCGAGGGCGTGATCGAGCTACGCGGTCGCGTGGTGGAGCTGATGGACCTGGGTGCCTATCTGGGGATGCGCCAGACAGCGGACATCGACACCGAGTCCCCGACGGAGAGTCAGATCGTCGTCACCGAGTTCAACAACTTCGTGATGGCGTTTCGCGTGGACTCGGTGGAACGCATCGAGCGCGCGAGCTGGGACCAGGTCGCTCCCGTTCCCGGAGGTCTGAGCAGCACGCAGGTGCCGGTCGTCGGCATCGCGACCGTCGGCGAGCAGATGATCCAGCTCCTGGACCTGGAGGACATCCTCTTCCGCATCAAGCCGGAGCTGCGCATGAACGCCGACGGCGTAGAGCGCAAGGAGAGCCGCAAGCGCGCGCGCATCCTCATCGCCGAAGACTCGGAGCTGATCCGCGCGAAGATCAAGACCATGATGCTCGAGGCCGGCTTCGGGGAGATCCTCGACTTCCGCAACGGCCTCGACGCCTGGAACCACGTCGAGAGCTGCGGGGCGGAGGAGCTCCCGGACCTCGTCGTGACGGACATCGAGATGCCGCTCCTCGACGGCCTGCACTTCTGCAAGCGTATCCGCGACCGCGCCGCGACCGCCGAGCTCCCGGTCGTGCTGTTCTCTTCGCTGATCAACGAGCGCACGCAAAACAAGGGCGAGCAGGTCGGCGCGACGATGCAGATCAGCAAGCCGCAGCTGCAGAACCTGGTGGCGATCGCGGACCAGCTCCTGGGGCTCGCCGAGAGCGCCTAGAGCAACCCGTCCACTCGCTGGCCGGCGGAGAGCGACGGCTCGACCGCGCGTTCCGTGCTAGTCTGCGCTGATGCGTACCCCCCTGCTGCTGCTGGCCCTCGCCAGCTCTCTGGCCTGTCGCTCCACGGATCCGACGGAGGGCGGCCCTTCGTCCGCGGCCGAACCGACCACGAGGAGCGACGCGCCGCTTCCCCTGGCCCCGGACGACGCCGGCGCCGCCGCCGACACCTTCGGCTTCCTCCTCGGACGCTACGACGCCGACGGCGACGAGGTGATCACACGGGCCGAGTACACGCGACACGACGGACAGTTCGCGCTCTGGGACCGGGACGAGGACGGGCGCCTGACGGCGAGCGACTGGAGCGCGGGGACGCTCGAGGTGATGCCCCAGATCCTGGAGCTCCGGAAGCGACGCGTGCTGGGCCGCTACTTCCAGGCCGACGACGACCTCGGGGTCCTCAGCATCGACGAGCTCGCCGAGGCGTTCCTCACGCACTACGACGGCGCGACGGGAGAGACCCCGGACGAGGCCCTGTCCGAGGCCGAGTTCCAGGCGGTCGCCCCGCAGCGCGTCGTCTGCCTCCCCGGCGACGAGTCCATGCAGCTCCAGAGCTACTCGAACACCAGCGATCCCTGGTCCGCCCTGCGTGATCTGCACGATCTGGATGGAGACGGACGCGTCGCCCTGTTCGAGATCCTCGGCTACTTCGAGGAGAGCGACACCTACGAGCTCTACTTCGAGCGAGAGCAGGTCAACGCCGGCCGACAGAGCGACATCGACTACGAGGTGGGCCTGCCCGTGGGCACGCCCGTTCCCGACCTCGAGCTCACCTCTCTGCGCGGCGGCGCGCCGGTCTCCCTGCGCGAGTTCGTGGACGAGAAGCCGCTCGTCCTGATCTTCGGCAGCTACACATGACCGCCCTTCCGTGAAGAAGCCGGTCGGCTCAAGGAGATGTGGGAGACCCACCGCGAGGACGTCGCGTTCCTCGTCGTCTACATTCGCGAAGCGCACGCGATCGACAGCGTCATCCCGCTGGGCGGCGCCGAGGACGCGAACCTCGGTGGCGGGCAGAACCCGCTGATCGAGGATCCGGTGACCTTCGAGGAGCGCCGCAACGTCGCGGAGCTGTGCATGACCAAGCTCGCGCTGGAGCCGATCCCCGCGGTCGTCGACGACATGGACGACACCGCGAATCGCGCGTTCGCGGCCTGGCCGGAGCGGCTCTACCTGATCGGCGAGGACGGGCGCGTGGCCTACGGCAGTGGGCCAGGTCCCGGCGGCTTCCTGCCGGAGGACCTCGGCGTGGCGATCGAGGAAGAGCTCCAGCGGCTCGGCGCGACCGTCTCCCAGTAGACCTCTCGAGGAAGCCTCCCCTCGCCGGTGGCGGTCGGGGCCGTGCGGCTCTCGACCGCGACGTGCGCCGGCCTGTCCAGGAACAAGGCCAGAGACGACGAGGTGCGCGCGTTCGCGCTCCTCGCGCAGGCGTTGAGATCCGGGGTCGGCGCCCCCAAGCGAACGTGCGGGACGAATCGCCCTGCGTTCCATGACGCACGAACGGCAAGCGCACGACGGCCTCGACTGGCAACACGTCTCCTCGGAGCCTGGCCCGGACCTGGGCCTGCTGCAGGCACGCTTCGACTGGATGCGCCACCCCTCCGGAGAGACCACCTGCAAGCGCCTGGTGCTCGAGTCTCCCGACTGGGTGAACTGCGTGGCGCGCACGGAGGACGGTCGGATCCTGCTGGTCGAACAGCACCGCTTCGGCACCGGGAGCGTGACGCTCGAGCCGCCCGGAGGAACCGTCGAACCGGACGAGTCTCCGCTCGAGGCCGCGCAGCGCGAGCTGCTCGAAGAGACCGGCTACGGCGGCGGGCGGTGGACGGCGCTCGGCGCGGTCGAGCCCAATCCCGCAATCCACCCGCACCTCTGCCACCACTTTCTGGCCGAGGGAATTCGCGCCGTCGGCGCGCCGACCCCGGGACCCGGAGAGGCGCTCCGCACGCTGCTCGTCACCGAGGAGACGCTGCGCGACGCGGTCCACGCGGGACGCATCCGGCACGCGCTCGCACTCACCGCGCTCACGCGCGTGTTCGACCTGTTTCCGAGAGACGTGAAGCGATGAAGACGAGCACCATGGACCTCCCGACGTTTCCCGACAACCTGATTGCCGGGCACGACCACCTTCCCGTCGACCTGCAGATGGTCGAGGGCGTCCGGTCCGTTCTGTCCCTCGACGGTAGCGAGGAAGCCCACCGCGTCCTCACGCCGGAGGCCGAACACGCCTGGTCGCGCGCTTTTGGCGTCACCTACGTACAGGTGGCGCCGGACGCGGGAGACCTGGACGCCGAGACGATCGATCGCGTCAAGCGTGCAGCGGCGCGGTTGGAGCGACCTCTCCTGGTGCACTCCGCGCTCGCCGAGCGTGCGCTCGCCGTCGCTGCCATCCTCTCCGCCCTCGAGACCGGCCGGAGCGGAGCCGACGCCTGGGAGCGGGCCTGCGAGCTCGGGGTCGATCCCGCATCGACCGACCTCTACCGACGGATCGTCCGGGAGGTCGAACGCGACACGACCGGGTCGGATCGACGGGCCTCCTGATCCTCCTTGCGCGAACCCCCGCGAACGATGAAGCGACCGCTGCTGCTCCTGGCCGTTCTGGTCTTCGTGCCGCCCGCGCTGGCGCTGGCCATGAACACCTTCCTCGCCGGAGCCGGCAACGGGCTTCCGCCGACCGGTCTCGTCGACGGAGAGCTTCAGCCGTGTCCCCCCGGCTTCGATTGCCTCACGAGCGAGGGAGAAGAGGCCGCGCGCATCGCGCCCCTTCCGTTCCCGGGAGACCCGGACGAGGCGCTGGCCACGCTCGTCGAGTACCTGGCGACCGACAGCGACGCGGAGTTCGTCGAGGTCTCGGAGGACTACGTGCGCGCGACGTTCGTGCGCACCTACGTGAAGCTCATCGAGGACGTCGAGCTGGCCCTGGACCGCGAAGCGCGCGTGTTCCGCGTGCGCGCGATCGAGCGCACGCCCAGCCCCGCCTCGGGCCTCGAGGCGCGGGTCGAGGAGTTGCGCCTCGGCCTCGCGAGGACCTTCGCGCGGCAGGCCGCCGCGGCCGAGGAGTGAGCGCGTCCCGCGCCGACTCCGGGGCGCCGCAGGGTGTCCCCGCGCCCTTCCCCGCGCGGACCGGGCGATTCCGCGATCTCTCCGCGGACGAACCGTGGAATCGGCACGCCGACGGGACGACGAGATCCAGAGGCCGGAGCGCCGCTCGAGACCGAGCGAGCGTCCGGCACACACGACCATGACGAACTCCAGACGCACTCCGCCCCGCGCGGGCACCTCTCGCGCTTCCCGCTCCCCCCTGCTCGGTCGCTTCTTCGGGATCGAGGTGCGGCTGCACGTCTCCCTGCTCGTGCTCCTGGCCGTGCTCGGCGGGGTGCAGCTGGTCGCTTCGGGGAGCTTCCTCGCGGCGGGACAGGCGGTCGTCTTCGTCTCCTCGGTGCTGACCTTCGTGCTGCTGCACGAGTTCGGTCACGCGCTCATGGCGCGCCGGTTCGGCATCGCGACGCGCCAGATCACGCTCCTCCCGATCGGGGGCGTCGCCGAGCTCGAGAGCATGCCGGAGAAGCCGCGCGAGGAGCTGCTCGTGGCGCTCGCCGGCCCGGCCGTGAACCTGGTCCTGGCGGCGGTCCTCGGGTTGGCGCTCTTCCTGATCCCGCTGGAGCCGGAGAACCCCCTCGTCCAGGCGCTCAGCTTCCTGGTGACCGCCAACCTCGTGCTCTTCGGCTTCAACCTCCTGCCCGCGTTCCCGATGGACGGCGGACGGGTGCTGCGTGCGCTGCTCGCCACGCGCACCAGCGGCTTGCGCGCCACCGAGATCGCGGCTCGCATCGGACGCTGGTCGGCGGTGGTGATGGGGCTCGTCGGGGTCTTCGTGAACCCGTTCCTGCTCCTGATCGCAGCCTTCGTGTGGATGGGAGCGACGCGCGAGGTGACCGTCGCGCGCGCGACGAACGAGCTGGCGGGTCTGCGCGTCGGCAACGCGATGACCACCTCGTTCCGCGTGCTGGCCCCGGAGGACGACCTGCAGTCGGCGATCCTGCTGCGCGTCCGCACCGGACAGGTGCACGTTCCGATCCGTCGCGGCGACGAGCTCGTCGGGCTGCTCGCGGAGGACGATCTCCTCGCCGCCCTCGCGGAGGGACGGGCGCGCACCGTCGCCGAGGTCATGCGCACCGACGTCCCCACCGCCGACCCGGCCGAAGACCTGGCCAAGCTCTGGCAGCGGATGCAGGCCGAGGCGCTCGTGGCGCTCCCGGTCGTCGAGGACGAGCGCCTCGTCGGCCTGATCACGCGCGAGGACCTGCAGCGCTTCGTGACGCTCCAGCAGGCGCTGGGTCGCACGGGCGGCCCGACGGACGAGAACCTCCGCCGGCCGAGCGTCGACGCGGCCTAGGGGCGGCCGCGGGTCAGGACGCGCGCTGCCCCGCCTGGGCCCCGGTCGCGAAGCGCAAGAGGAGCGGCGTCACGAGCGCGTACTCGACCGTGAGCGCCGCCCAGGCTCCGAGCGGCGGGGTCCCGACGCCCACCGCACCGAGGCGCGTGCCCGCAAGGAACGAGAGCGGGCCGCCGATCGCGCCCAGCAGGACGGCCAGCCTCGGACGCCCGCGCAGCCAGCCCAGCGAGCGGTGCGGGCGCGTCGCGAAGCGCA
>CAZDYS010000288.1:0-5655 GCA_964509445.1 uncultured Planctomycetaceae bacterium | reverse complement strand
GACCACCGGCTGTCCCAGCGGGTGCCCGGCCGGCAGCGGCGGCGCGGCGGTCGTCGCGCCGAGCCTGTCCTGGTCCAACGCGGTCTTCCAGAGCGGGAAGGGGGCCACCTGGACCTCGTTCTTCCCGACCGCCGGCGCCTGCTGCGAGGTGGCGCCCCCGCCGCCGCTGGCGGTCGGGGTGGAGCGGCAGATGCCGGCACTCCTGTGGCCCGCCAGCTCGCCGTCCCTGGGAGAGACCTTCACGCTGCAGTGGCGCACGCCCGGGAGCGGTCCCGCGTGGCTGTTCGTCTCCGCCACCCTCGCGGCCCCGCTCGAGACGCGCTTCGGGACGTGGTTCCTGGGGAGCGCGGCGGACGTGGCGAGCTACGCCGTCCCTCCCTTCGGGTCGCGGTCGGTCACGGTCCCCCTGGACGCGGCGCTCGTGGGGCGCGCGCTCGGCTTCCAGGTGTTCGAGCCCTCGGTCGGGCTGACCCGCCCGGTCGTCGCGGTCGCGCGACCCTAGGTCGCGGGAGCCGACGGCGGAGCGAAGGCCTCGGGCGTGAAGGAGACGGCGCGGGCGAGGCTCGCGAAGAGGACGTCGAAGAAGCGCACGTCCTCGGGGAGCACGGGCTCCGTGGCGTCGAGGTCCCAGACCGCGATCGGCCGTCCGTCCGCGTCGCGGACGGGGGTGACGATCCCGGACACGGTGGCGAGGCCGCTGGTCGCGTCGCAGGACACGTACCCGGGCCAGTCCTTGGCGGCGTAGGAGACGAGCGCCTGGTTCAGGAGCAGCCCGTCGAAGCACATGCCGGAGGTCAGCGCGCCGGTGTCCTCGCTCGCGCGCTCGAGCGGCGAGCAGACCGGCGGGCCGTGGGCCGGGCCGAGGTGCAGCTTGCCGTCCTCGCCGAGCACGTAGAACCCGTTCCAGAGCCAGCCGCGCGCCTCCAGGGCGGCCCCGATCGCGGCGGGGAGCGCGAGCGCGAGCGCACGGGGGCCCGCGGCGACCTCCTCGAGCGCCCGATCGAGCACCGCCCGGTAGGCCGCGCCGCGGGTCTCGAGCGCGAGCTCGCGCCGCGCGTTGGTCTCGACGACGCGCCGGAGGTCCGGTGGTGAGACGGGCGGCGTCCTGGCGCCGAGTGCGTTCTTCAACGGGCTGCTAGAGCGACTCCTCTTCCAGCGCCTGCAGGGCGCCGGCGAGGGCCTCCTCGAGACGACGTGCTTCCCGCTCGCGCACGGCGAGCGGCGCGTCCGGGTGGTAGGTCAGCGGGACGCCGGCGCGCGTGGAGAGCGCTTGCGCCGCGCGGCCCCGCGCCCAGGTCGTGAACGGAGGGGGCTCGTGCTCCCAGCGGTCCGCCTGTCCGGCCCAGGTGCCGATGCGCAGCACCTTCAGAAGGAACGGGATCACGCGGTCCTGGCCGATGTGGAGCGCGGTGGCGGCGCACTCGACGCGGACCTCCAGATCCGGGTGCGGGTTCTTGCCGTCCACGAGCCGCACGATCTTCCACCAGCGCTCGGGGTTGTGGAAGCGCGCCAGCGCGGCCGCGGCGATCACGTCGGGCGCGTCGCGGTTGCGGTTCTCGGGCGTCACGAAGGGCTCGCCGACGCGCCGGGCCAGGCGGCTCATGAGCGCCTTCCCGGCGGGCTCGGAGCGCGAGCGACCGAGCAGGATCGCCGCACGCGCGGCGACGGTCACGTCCTCGTCGTCCAGGGCCGCGGAGAGCGCGCGCACGTCGTCCTTGAAGAGCGGCGTGCGCATGCCCTCGGGGAGCGCCTCCAGCGCGAAGCGCTCGAAGGCGACCACGGGCATGGTGCTCCAGTCGTCCGGCAGCACCAGGGTGTCGTGGAGCGGCGGCTTCGGACGTCGCTCCTCGGTCGGAAAGAGCGCGGAGCCGTCCGTGGAGCGGCAGGCGACGAGGAGGGCGGAGAAGAGCCCGGCGAGGAGGAGCGCACGCATGGCCGAGATCCTAGCCGCGCGAAGCGGACGAAGGAATCCGGCGCCGGCGTGCAACCGGTGCGCGCACCGGGCGGTCGGTCCGGTGGAGGTAATCAACCATGACTCATTCGTTCGTGCGGCGGGCCGGAGGGTTCCGTCTCGTCGCTCGTCATCGCGCTTCTCGTCTCGTCGCCCTGGGCCTCGTGACCGGAGCCCTCGCCGGAGCAACGGCCGCCCAGGCCACGCTCCACGTCTCGACCTCGGCCGACACCACCGTCGGCGCGGAGACCTACGACGACGCCGCGCTCCTGTCCGTGGACGGCAGCACGGCGGTCACCCCGGTCTTCACCGAGGAGCACTGGCTCGCCACCGTGGGGAGCGTGCCGACGGACGTCGACGCGTTCGGCCGCGTTCCCTGGGCCGCCGCCGGATCGGCCCAGTCCTTCGCGTTTTCGTTCCTCTCGAACGAGTTCGGGTTCCTCGACGGCGACGTCCTGACCTTCGCTCCGGGCGGGGGGCTGCGCGCGCTCGTCACGGAGGACGAGCTCGTCACGGCCCTCGGCGTCCCGTCGGCCAGTGTCGACGTCGACGCGCTGGACTTCGACGCCGCGGGCTGCCTGTACGTGTCGTTCCAGTCCGACCTCGCGGGCACGATCCTGGGCGACCTCAACGACGGGGACGTCCTGTGCTACGAGCAGGGCCTCGGGCAGATCTCGCTGTTCCGCACCGAGAGCGAGGTGCAGACCGCGTTCTCGAACGCGACGGGCATCGGCACGGCCATCAGCGACGTGCAGGCGCTCGACGTCGTCGGCGGAGAGCTCTGGGTGGTGACGCAGTCGCCGAGCTCGGACGACGGCTCGGTGATCGCGGTGGTCGCGGCTCCCTACGTGGTGCAGTCGGAGCTCACGATGGGGCTGAACGGCGCGGAGATCGACGGCCTGAGCGTGGCGACCGCGGCGGACACGATCCCGGTGTTGTCCCTCGCGCCGGACGAGGCCCAGCCGGGAGACACGATCACCGTGTCCATCGACGGCCGCCCGAACTCCGTCTACATCGCGCTCATGGCCGGCACGCCGGGCTGGGTGGACTTCAGCCAGCGCCCGGGCTTCGGGGCCTGGTACCTGGACCCGCGGGACTCCTGGCTGCAGTCGATCCTCGGCGTGGCCGCGCCGCCCTACGCCGTCACGGACGCCGCGGGCTCCTTCTCGGGCCAGTGGACGGTCCCGAACGGTGCGCTCTACGGCATCGGTCTCGGCGGTGAGGAGGGCTGGAGCTTCCAGGTGATGGAGCTCCCGTCCCTCACGACCTCGGCGCCCACGCGTCTGCGCAAGCCCTGAGCCTTCGCCCCGTCCCCGGAGCATCTCCCCGACCCGCTCGCACGCGGGTCGGGTCCGGGGGCGGGGTGTCTCCGCCGCGCGCCCGGCGGATCAGTCGTCGAACCGAACGAGGACGTCGGTGGAGGGAACGTAGGACCGCAGTCCACCCTCGTCCGAGACCCACACGCGTCCGTGCGGGAGGAACGCCTTGGGCGCCTCCCAGGCGAGGAAGATCCAGTCACCCTCCCGATGGACGGCGAAGCCGCGGTGGTCGGGGGCGAGGATGCGGTAGGTGTTCTCGTGACACTCGATCGACCAGTCGTTCCAGGCCGAGTCCAGGCTCTCGCCGTTGTCCACGCCGCGCCGCAGCACCACCAGGGACGAGCTCCCGGGCTCCGCTTCCGACCGACGCGTCGGGATCATGCTCTCGTCCTGGTAGAACACCGGCTCCAGGCCGTCCGTCCAGACGCCGACGCGCTTGTCGGCGAAGGAGGCCGTGACGCCGCTCCGGGTGAGGACGGGTCCCTCGACCGGCGGCGATCCGATGTCGCGCGGTCCGTCGGCCTCTCCGGTGGCGGCGTTCACGAGCCAGGCCCGGCCGTCCTCGGAGACGACCAGGAGGAAGCCCGGCTTGCCGGGCAGGAAGATCGGGGTTCGCGCGATGCCGCCGAGGGTCGGGAGCTTCATCTCCCAGCGCGCGCGACTCTTGTTGTCGAGGCGACGCAGGTTCCCGTAGCGGTCCGCCACGATGTGATCGTCCCCGGCGGGGACGGGCACCGCCTCGACGCGGTGGTCGCTCTCCCACACGCGTTCCGGGAGCTTGCGCATGTCGACGACGACGTTGCGCGGCCGATCGAGGCGCACGGTCTCCGGCGAGAAGCCCGGGCTCGAGAACGTCAGCTGGACGGACTCGCCGACCGCGGACTTCGCGTGGAACGGCGTGGTGCGCACGCGGCCGTCGGGCAGCGTGACGCGGACGCCCTCGGGGCGCGAGCGGACCTCGAAGGGCAGGAGGTGTTCGATCGGGCGCGGGCACACTTCGAGCAGCGTCGAGACCGCGTTGTCGTGCTCGCCGGCCTCGGCGAACTCCACCGCGGTGCGCACGCCCTCCCAGTGGTGGCGCACGCCCTCGATCTCCTCGGTCAGGCTGTTCAGCTCGCGCAGCGACTCGTCGGTCGCGAGCAGGCGATCGAAGGCGGCGAGCGAGCGCTCCAGGTCGCCGGCGGCCGCGTGGGCGCGGGCGACGCCGAGCAGGATCTCGGCCTGCTCGTCCTGCTCCTGGGCGATCAGGATCTCGCGCTCCTCGGCACGACGTTCCCGCCGGGCCTCGATCTCCGTCGTGAGCTCCTGGGTCCGGAAGGAGAAGGACACCACCTCGGGCGGAGCCTTGTCCGGATCGATCAGCTCGAGGACCTCGTAGGCGAGCTCGAGCAGGCGCAGCTCCTGGTTGAGTTCGCTGAGCTGTGCGTTCGGCGGCAGGTCCAGCTCTTCGGCCCGTTCGTTCAGGCGCGCGGCGAGCACGCCCAGGAGGTCCTGGCGCTCCGGGAAGCTCTGCGGGGAGCCCTCCAGATCCGGCGGCGGCGCGAGCGCGAGCACGAGCTTCAGGCCCTCGAGCGGGTCGCCGAAGCGGCAGGCCTCCTCGGCCTCGTCGAAGGTCTCGCGCCAGGCGGCGTAGGCGGCCTGCTCGGCCTGGATCTTCATCGCGAGCAGGCGCTGACGCTCCTCCTCGATGCGCTTGGGCGGCTCGTCCCCGAAGACCTCGTCGAGCTTCGCGAGCGCCTCCTCCGGACGACCGACGAAGCCCTGGACCTCGCCGAGCCAGTGCTCCACCTCGCGGTAGCTCTGGTACTGGACGATGGCGGCCATCGACAGGACGAGCGTGACGGCGCCGCCGACCGCGAGCGTGACCTTCTTCTTCTTCTTGTTCGCGCAGAGGGTCTCCGCGTGCACGCGCAGGCTGCCGGCCTCCGCGTGGTCCGGGACCTCGCGCAGCACCGCGCGGATCGGGTTGAGCGCGGTGTCCGGGTCGCCGCTCTCGATCAGCTCGTGGGCCGTGTTCAGCAGCCAGCGCGTGCCTTCCTCGATGAGCCCGGTCTCGAGCATGCGCTTGCCGAGCTCGATCCGTACGCGCGGCTTCTCCGGCAGGTGCCCGGCGGCGAGCCGCAGGAGGGTGCGCGTCCGCGAGCGCTGGTCGCGCTCCTGGAACCCCCGCGCGAGGCGCAGGAGATCGTGGAACGTGCGGGTCTCCGGCTCCTCCGTGGCGACGAGACGCAGCGCGACCTCGTGGATCATCGCGATCTCGTCGGCCTTGTGCGCCTCGTGGTACGCGCGCCAGCGGTCGCGGGCGGCGCGCTGGTCCAGGTGCACGTGGTCGAGCTTGCGCAGCAGAGCGCGGCCGACGCTCGGGGAGATCGCGTGCAGGATGTG
>CAZDYS010000287.1:0-5691 GCA_964509445.1 uncultured Planctomycetaceae bacterium | reverse complement strand
TACACTCTTTCCCTGCTCGCCGCCCCCAGCGCGTCCGCTCAGTGCGCTCCGGATGGCTTCGAGCCCAACGACGACTGCTCGCAGGCGGCCACCGTGGCCCTGGGCGCCTACGCGGGCCTCAACAAGGACGAGGCGCGCAAGCGCGTCGTGGCCGACCTCGAAGAGCAGGGCCTGCTCGAGAAGGTCGACACGATCACGAACAACGTCTCCATCTCCGATCGCTCCAAGACGCCCATCGAACCGCTCATCTCCGAGCAGTGGTTCGTGAAGATGGAGCCGCTGGCCCAGCCTGCGATCCAGGCCGCCAAGAGCGGCCGGCTGCAGTTCCGCCCCGAGCGCTGGACCAAGGTCTACCTCGACTGGCTCGAGAACGTGCAGGACTGGTGCATCTCGCGCCAGCTGTGGTGGGGGCACCGCATCCCGGTCTGGTACGACGAGGACGGCACGCCGATCGCCTCCAGGGACGACATCGAAATCGGCAGCCCGCACCCGCAGACGGGCAAGCCGATCGTGCGCCAGGACGAGGACGTGCTCGACACCTGGGCGTCCTCCTGGCTGTGGCCGTTCGCGACCCTCGGCTGGCCGGACCAGAGCCCCGACCTCGCGCGCTTCTACCAGACCCAGTTCCTCTCGACGGCGCGCGACATCCTGTACCTGTGGGTCGCGCGCATGGTGATGGCCGGCTACGAGCTCGTCGACGGCATCCCGCACGACGAGCGCTGCCCGTTCACGACCTGCTACGTGCACGCGACCGTGCTCGACGGCAAGGGCCGCCGCATGTCGAAGAGCCTCGGCAACGGCATCGACCCGATCGAGATGATCGAGCAGTACGGCGCCGACGCCGTGCGGCTCTCGCTGCTCCTGCTCACGCGCGAGGGGCAGGACGTGAAGCTGTCCGAGGACCGCTTCGAGATGGGGCGGCGCTTCACGAACAAGATCTGGAACGCGACCCGCTTCGTGCTCGGCAACCTCGACGGGGCTCGCACCGACGTGGCCGGCGGAGCGCAGGTCACGACGCTCGAGGACCGCTGGATCCTCTCGCGCCTCGCGCACACGGTGCGCACGGTGACGGACGACCTGACGGCCTACGACTTCAACGACGCGGCCACGACCCTGCGCGAGTTCGTGTGGAACGAGCTGTGCGACTGGTACCTCGAGCTCGCGAAGTCGCGCCTGACGGGCGACGACGAGGCGGCCGCGGCCGATGCCCGCGGCACGCTGGTCACGGTGCTCGACACCACGCTGCGACTCCTGCACCCGTTCACCCCGTTCCAGACGGAGTTGCTCTGGAAGGCACTGCACGAGGCGACCGGCGAGACGGTGGGGCAGCTCGCGACGACGGCCTGGCCGGAGCGCGAGCTCCCGTTCGCGGACGCCGATGCCGAGAAGGAGATCGAGGTGCTCCAGGACCTGGTGCACGCGGTGCGCAGCATCCGCGCGCTGACGACGCTCGGCGAGCGCAAGCCGCTCGAGGCGATCGTCGTCGCGCCGGGCGAGCGCGAGCGCAACGTGATCGAGTCGAGTCGCGCGCGCGCCGTCTCGCTCGCGCACCTCGCGTCCCTCGAGCTGCACGCGAGCGCCGAGCGTCCCGCGTCCTCCGCCGTCGGCGTGGGAGCGGGCTTCGAGGTCTTCGTGCCGCTGGGGGACGACGTGGACCTCGGCGCGCTGGCGGACACGCTCGAGCGTCGCGTCGGGAAGCTCGGCAAGGGCATCGAGGGCACCGAGCGCAAGCTCGCGAACGAGGGCTTCCTCAAGAACGCCGACCCCGACGTCGTCGCCGGCGAGCGCGAGCGGCTCGGGGAGATGCGCACGGAGCACGAGCTGCTCACGCGGAACCTGGCGGGGCTGCGCTAGGCGTTCGAGGCGCGCATCTCCGCGCAGGCGGAGCAGTCGTCCGGTTCCTCCGCGTGATCGGGAGGGACCCCGTCATGGGCCGCTCGAATGTCCAGCAGGAGCGGACCGTAGCGGGCGCTGCCGCGGCCTTCCGCGAGCGCGTGCTCGAGCACGGGCCGGGCGGGCTCGCCGAGCTCTGCCAGTTCGTGGAACAGACCCATGGCTACCATTCCGCAGTCGGTGTACTCGAGGCGTCGCAGGAGGCTCTCCGCCTTCCCCCGTACCTCGGGGTCCACGACGCCCTCCAACGGATTGCCCGGCGCGGGCTCCCCGCACGCGACGACCAAGAGGCTCGTCGAGAGCAGCAGGGCGTGGAGGCGGTCGATCGACACGGCTTCCTCCTACGCCGCGATCGATGTCCCGTTGGGTCCGAGACGAGGAAGTCTCGCCCGCGGTCTTCCGGAACGCAGCGAGGCCCGCTCCCCGAAGAGGAGAGCGGGCCTCGCGAGGCGACCGTAGGAGGCCGGACTACTTCCAGCTCGAGTCCAGCGTGCCGGGCGACAGCTTGAGCTCGATGGCGGTGTGCAGCGCCTTGCGGCTCTTGGCGTCCACGACCGCGTCGATGCGCAGCGTGTCCATGGGGATGATCGGCGGAGCGTCCTCGTCGGGCTCCTCCTCCGGCGGGACGAACTCGACGTAGGTCATCGAGCTGCCCGCCTTCGGCTTCTGGAACTTGATCGGGTTCGCGTTCCAGGCGACCAGCGGCTGGCCCTCGAGGTCGTAGAGGAACAGCTGGTCCTCCTCCGCCTCGAACCCCGGGACCTGGTGGAAGGAGACCTCGCCGAGCGGGTCGATGTCGAACTCGTCCTTGTCCTCGGTCTTGGGCAGCTTGTTCGCGCCGCGCCAAGCGACGAAGTAGACGCCGCCGTCGAGCTCCGGGGCCATCAGCGGGAACTCGAACGCGAGCATCCCGAGGATCGCCGGTCCGGTGACCTTCGTCTTGCGGCCGAACTCCGAGTCGCTGCCCGCGTCGAGCGCGGTGATCGGCGTGAACACCACGCGCTGGTACTTCTCGATGACGGCGTAGCCGGGCACGCTCGCGGTGCCCTCGGAGGTCTGCCAGCGCTGGAGGATCGCGCTACCCTCGGCCTTGAAGTCGATGTCGCCGGGCAGGCGGCCGAGGCGCACGTCCTCGTCCAGGATCCAGCGGGCCGTGCTGAGGCCGGGCTGCACGTCCAGCGCGCAGCGGAAGCCCACGGCCTCGGTGGTCTGCCGGCGCATGGAGCCCATGCGGACGCCCAGGCGGCAGGCGAAGGCCTGGTTCGTGTAGGAGCCGCCGACCAGCACGCGATAGGTCGGCTCGAAGCCCGCGAGGCCCTTGATCGTGTCGCGCCCGGCGCGGAACTCGAGCGGCTCGTAGCCCGGGAACTTGTTGTACTTCGAGCTGGTCCACTCCCAGACGTTGCCGACCAGGTCGTAGATGCCGTCGACGGCGCCCTCCTCGAAGCTGCCGACGGGCATCGGCTCGTCGTTCGGGTGCTCGAGCGAGTTGCAGCGTGCGTCCTCCCAGTCGCCGCCCCAGGGGTACTGGCGATCGGTGTTGCCGCGGCCGGCGCGCTGGAACTCGAACTCCGTCATCAGGCGCAGGCCCGCCCAGCGAGCGTAGGCCTCGGCGTCCGGGTAGGCGACGAAGGTGACCGGGCTGTCGAGGATCTTCGTGGGGACCTCCCAGTCCTGGCTCTTCCAGTTCTCGGCCCACCACTTGGCGGGTTCCCACTCCTTGCGCTCGGGCGGCTTCTCGCCGGCGGCGATCGCTTCCTGACGCGCCTTGCCCTGCTCCTCGAGGAACGCGACGCGGCCCGCGTCGAGCGCCTCCTCGCCCCAGTAGTAGGGAGGCATGTAGCCCGTCGCGCGCACGAACTCCGCGTACTGCTCGTTCGTGACCTCGTTGGGCATCAGGTAGAAGTCCTCGACCTTCACCTGATGCTGGGGGACCTCCCCGGCGAAGGTGGCCGCGAACTGACGGTTGGCGACGACGAAGGGCTCCACGTCCTCGAGGTCGGAGCCGATCTTGGTCTTGCCACCTTTGACGAACACGAGGCCCGGAGGGCCGTCTTGGGCCGTGACGCCGATCGCCAGGCCGCAGAGAAGAGTCGGGATGAGCATGGTGTTGCCGAGCACGGGGAGGGTTCCACGCGGAGGCGTGATCCGAAGGCTCCGAGCCGCTCCGGGCTCGCGAGCCGGCCGCAGGCCGAGGGCCCGGGACCGTCCCCTCCTATCCGGAGGGGGCGGAGATGTTACTCGCCGTCGTGCGGCTCGTCAGCCTTCCGACGAACCTCACACCCAGCGGGCGCGCCCCCGGATCCGCCTCGGCGGGGGCCTCGCGCCCACGGGAGCGGGCCTTGGGGCTCGCGCTGGCGGCCTTCTCCGGGTACCCCAGGGCCCATGGAACCGGCCCCCGAGACCTACATCGTGCCTCCGGAGCTCGACGGCGAGCGCCTCGATCGCGCCCTGACGGAGCTGGTGGAGGGGGTCTCCCGCTCGCGCCTGCAGGAGCTGATCAAGGACGGCGGCGTCGCCGTGGAGGGAGAGCGCTGCGAGCGGCTGTCGGTGGCCGTGGAGACCGGCTGGCGGATCGAGCTCTCCGAGGTCCCGCGCAGCCGCATGCGCTCCGGCAGCGGGGACCAGGACCTGACCATGCTGTTCGAGGACGAGCACCTGTTGGTCGTGGACAAGCCCGCCGGGATGGTCGTGCACCCGGCGACGGTGGTGCGCGGCGGGACCGTGTCCGAGCGGCTCGACGAGCGCTACGGGCCGCTGCCGCGGGTCCAGGGCGACGACCGCCCGGGCATCGTCCACCGCCTCGACGCGGACACCAGCGGCCTGCTCGTCGTGGCGCGCACGGAGGCCACCGCGCACGCTCTCGTCGAGGCCTTCGCGGAGCGCCGCGTCGAGAAGGAGTACGAGGCGATCGTCTTCGGCCAGCCGCGCTTCGACAGCGACTGGATCGAGACGCCGATGGCCCGGGCGCCTGGACGGCCGGACCGCATGAGCGTCGTCGCTCCGGGCGAGGGCCGCGAGGCGCGCACGTTCTACGAGACGGTCGCGCGCTTCGAGGCCTTCGGACACCTGCGGCTCAAGCCCGTCACGGGCCGGACGCACCAGCTGCGCGTGCACCTCGCCTCGATCGATCACCCCCTAGTGGGGGACCGGGTCTACCGCGGCCGGCGCGGGCTCTCGCGGCACGTTCCGCGCGAGGCGCCGTCCCTCCAGCGCCACGCGCTGCACGCGCGGCGCCTGTCCTTCGACCACCCCGCGACGGGCGAGCGCGTGACCTTCGAGGCGCCGCTGGCGCAGGACTTCGCCGCGTTCCTCGCCTGGCTGGAGGCCGACGCGCGCGCCTCGGGGACGGACTGAGCCGACCCGCGCTCGCTCCACGACGAGGCCGCTCGACCCGCTCCGTTCGTCCGGAGGCCCGCACAGGACCCCGGTTCTGGCCGCGGAGGCCTGCCGCCCCTCCCCTCGAGCGAGGCGGCTCCGTAGAATCCGGCCCCCTTTCCCTCCGCGGCGCGGCGGGTCCGGTCTCCCCATGAGCACTTCCTCCCGTCCGTCCTCCGAGGCGGTCCAGGCCTGGCTGGACCGCGTGTGGCAGCCCGCGGTGGCCAAGCAGCCCGAGCGGCGGGCGCCGTTCCGCACGAGCTCCGATCTCGAGCTGGCCCCGGTCTACGGGGACGCCCCCGACGGCGGCATGCCCGGCGAGTATCCCTATACCCGCGGCATCCGCCCGACCATGTACCGCGGCCGCCTCTGGACGATGCGCCAGTACGCGGGCTTCTCGAGCGCGCGCGACACGAACGC
>CAZDYS010000286.1:0-5696 GCA_964509445.1 uncultured Planctomycetaceae bacterium | reverse complement strand
CGCCCGGCGCGACGAGCCGCGCGGCCTCCTCCGGGACCAGGGCCTCGGCGATGCCCGGGACGTTCGTGCCGAGCACCGGAACGCCGATCGCCCGCGCCTGCAGGACCGACAGCGGCGCGTTCTCGTCCCACTCCGAGGGAAGGATCATCGCGCGGAAGCCGGCCAGCACGCGCGGCGCCTCCTCCGGCTCGAAGGGCGGCCCGATCGTCACCCGCGCCGGCTTGTGCGCGAGCACGTGGTCCGGATAGAGCCGGTTGCGCCCCTGCACCGGGCCGCCGTGCAGGACGACCTCCCAGGGCTCGTCCGGTCGCCGGCGCTCGAGCTCGCGCGCCGCCTCGAGCAGCATGCCGAGCCCCTTGTGCGGCCCGAACTGCGCGAGGAAGCCGAAGCGCGGCGTCGCGTGCGGGGGCGTGTCGCGGACGGCGCGGTAGGGCTCCTCGTCGAAGGCGTAGACGAGCTCCTCGAGCTTGTCCGCGGCGAAGCCCTTGGCGAGAAAGCGCGAGGCGAGTCCCCGCGTCGGCGCGATCCAGAGGCTGGCCGCGTCGAGCGCCTCGCGCACGAGCTCCTCGCGACGCTCGAGGTCGGCGGTCACGACGACACGCCCGGCTCCCCCCACGGCCGCGAGGGCTCCCACCGCGACGCGCTTCAGCGCGCGCGCGGCGGGCGGCAGGTCGAAGCGGCCGGGCCGACGAATGCAGCGCGCACAGGTCTCCGGCGGGTGGGGGCCTCCGCAGCGCTCCAGCGTGCCGTCGAACATCTGCCCGCGGTGGCACAGGAGGCCGTAGTCCGTGAACGTCACGACGCTCGGGACGCCGTGCTCCTGCGCGACGACCGGCAGGCGCACCGAGAGTCCCCACAACAGGTAGGTGAAGTGCACGAGATCCGGCCGGGTGCGCTCCAGGAGCTCGCCGAACAGCCGCTCGACGCGCTCGTCGCGGTAGCTCGGCTCGAAGCGGTGCGACGTCTCCCCGGGGTTGTGCAGGAGGTGCACGCGCACCCCGTTCTCCTCGACCTCCTCGAGGGTGTAGCGCGGCTTCGAACCGTCGCGGACCGGATGCAGGACCGAGGGTTCGTGCCCGCGCCGCCGGAGTCCGTGCACGAGCTCGTGGGTGTAGAACTCGGTGCCGTAGCGACCGCGCGGCGGGAAGCCGAGGGTGACGAAGAGGATCTTCACGCCGAGCGCTCCCGTCCCCTCCCGGTCGCCTCGAACAGCGCCGTCTCCAGCGCGTCCACGAAGCGTGCGTGCGACAGGGTCGTCTCGGCGTGCTCGCGCCCGGCCGCGGCGACCCGGCGCCGCAGCCCCTCGTCCGCCTCCAGCGCGAGCAGCGACTGCGCCAGAGCCGGGGCGTCCCCGGCGGGCGTGACGAAGCCCGTGACTCCCTCCTCGACCGCCTCCGCCGAACCGCCGGCGTCGCTGACCGTCACCGCGAGCCCGTGCGCCATGCCCTCGAGCGTCGCCAGCGGGAACGGCTCGCCCCAGGTGCTCGGCAGCGCCAGCACGGGGGAGCGCGCGAGGAGCGCGGACACGCCGGCGCGGTCGAGTCCCTCCTCGAACCGTACGCCCCCCGCCAGGTCGTCACGGCGCGCGCGGGCCTCGAGCTCCTCGCGGAACGCTCCGCCGCCGGAGCCCGCCAGCACGAGCTCGATCGGCGCGCCCCCACGGCGCGCGGTCGCGACCGCCTCCAGCAGCACGTCCTGTCCCTTGCCCTTCCAGAAGGAGGACAGGCACAGCACGCGCAGCGGCTCGTCGCCGGCGCGCTCGGGCGACGGAGTGTTCCGCGCGGCGCGCGTCACGTCCGGAGGAACGCCCAGGTGCAGGACCTCGGTGGTCGACGCGTCGACGCCACTCTCGAGCAGATGGTCGCGCAGGAACGAGCTGCAGGTGAACAGACGGCCGAGACCCACGAGCGAGCGGAAGCCGCCCCAGAAGCGCTCGAGGAGCCACAGGCGCAGGCGCTTCGTGCGCTGGCGCGGATCCTCGCGCCAGTCGCGCAGCCAGTGGTTCGCGGGCCAGGGGTCGGACGCGAAGCCGAGCGTGGGCACACCCCCCAGACGCGCCGCCACCAGCGGCGCCAGCGAGACCAGCCCCAGGTTGAAGTAGAAGAGCACCTCGGCACCGCTCTCCTCGAGCGCACGTCGCGTCGCGCGTCGGTTGGCGCCGGAGTACACGTGCAGCCGCAGGCGGTCGAGGTTCGACCCCTGGTGCGAGAGCGCGAAGAGATCGTCGCCCTCGTCCAGTCCGGGCTCCAGCAGCGCGTGCGTGTCGGGCTGGTCCGCGAAGCGGGCACCACGCCCGGCCAGGACGTGGACCTCGTGCCCGCGCTCGCGCAACGCCTCCACGGCGTCCCTCGTGAGGAGCTCGTAGCCTCCGGCGACGTAGGGCGGGTAGCGGAGCGTCACGACCAGGACCTTCAGGGGCTGCATGCGATCGCTCAGCGCAGCGCGTCCTCGTCCACCAGCCCGAGCTCCACCAGCTCGGAGCGACGCTCGTCCGTGACCTCGCCGTTCCCGCCCCGCCGCCGCTGCAGCACGTTGCGTGCGTCGTGCAGGTTCGAGAGCCAGTCCTGGGCCACCGCGCGGTAGGCGCGGAAGCTCTCGCCGGAGCGCACGCCAGGAGCGTCCAGCGGCGGGTGCGGGGTGGCGCGGCGGTCGTAGAAGCGCAGCTCCGCCTCGGCGCCCTGCTCCTCGTGCACCTCGCCGAACCACGCGCGCCGTCGCGCCCCCTCGGGGAGCTGACCGGGCGCGATGTACTCCAGGCAGTGCGAGGGCCCGATCACGGCGCAGCCCTGCTGGAGTCCGCAGGACGCGAAGACGTAGGAGCGCTCGAGCGGCTCGCCGTCGACCAGGAGCGGCACGAGCGACGTGCCGTGCATCGAGCGCGGGATCTCGATCGCCTCGAGCTCGAGCAGCGTCGGCGCGAGGTCCGTCAGGCTCACGAGCTCCGGTCGCACGCTGCCCGCACCCGCGAGGACGCCGGCGCGCGGCTTCAGGATCCACGGCACGCGCAGATCCGCCACGGAGTAGCGCCCGGCCTCGAGGAACAGCCCCGCCTCGCCGAACTGCAGGCCGTGGGACCCGACGACGGCGATCGTGGTGGTCTCCTCGATCCCCAGGCGACGCAGGCCGGCCCACAGGTCCGCCAGCTCGCGGTCGAGCTTCACCAGGTGTCCGTCGTAGGCGGCCTCGTACTCTCCGAGCGTGCGCGAGCCGCCGCGCCAGCGCGAGTAGGGCACGGCGAAGAAGACCTCGTCGCTGCTCCCCACGGGCGGGACGGCTTCACGTCCGGGACGCGGCGGGAAGTAGCGCTCCCAGTCGCGGTCCGGTCGCTTCCAGGAACGCTCGAGGTCCGCCAGGTGCAGGTAGGCGAACCAGCGACCGCGCGAGCGCGGACGCAGCCAGCCGAGCAGGCGGTCGACCTGCTCCCGCGTGTGCTCCAGCGGGGCCTCGGGTTCGATCCGCAGCACGTGCTGGAAGCCGCGCTCGAAGCCGATGCCCGGGGAGAGCGCGGTGCCGTCGGCGAAGGCGGCGGTCTCGTAGCCGGCCGCGAGCAGCTCGACCGCGAGCCGCGGAACGGCGTCGGGGATGTTCCAGCGACGCGCCTCGAGCCCCGCCGTCAGGAAGCGCTGCGTCACGTAGGGGTCGCAGCCGGTCAGGAGCGAGGCGTGCGAGGGCCGAGCGCGCGGAGCCGCCGCGAACGCGTCCTCGAAGGTGACCCCCTTGTCCGCCAGCGCGTCCAGGCCCGGCGTGGTCGGTCGGTCGTAGCCGAGCACGCCCACGTGGTCGGCGCGTAGCCCGTCCACCGCGACGACCAGGACGCCTCGCGGATCCTGCGACCCGAACACGGTCCCGCAGCCGGTCAGGAGCAGGAGGACGAGGAGGGCGAGGGCGCGCGGAGATCGGGGGCTCACGCAGGAAGGATCACCGGCGACGCGGCTCGGAACAAGGCTCGCCCCGCACGGAGCGACGGATCAAGCGCGGAACAGCCGCCCGGTCTCGAAGGCGCTGGCCGCGAAGCGCACCGGTCCCGCGCCCGTCTCGAGGCGCAGTCGCCGCTTGAGCACGAAGTCGAACAGCAGCGGATTGGCGCGGAAGATCTCGCGCAGGGGCGTCACCTCGGAGGGCTCCAGGAGGCCGCGCCGGGCCAGCAGCCAGGGACTGACGAGGTAGTCGATCGCCGGCAGGGGATAGTCCGAGCCGTTCACCAGTCGGGGGTGCAGCTCGGTCGCCGAGAGGAGCTGCCGCAGGACGTCGGGCTCGCGGTTGACGAGGGTCACGGCCGACAGGCCGCCGAAGAGCCGTCCCTCCGTCCCCTCCCCCATCAGGCGCAGGAAGAGCTCGAAGCTCGGCACCCGGACGGCACCGGGACGATCGAGGTCGACGTCCGTCCCGTAGGTCGCGCAGTGTGCCGCGATCACGCGCACGCCGGCGTCCAGCGGACGGCGCAACAGGAGCGGGTTGCCCAGCGCCTGGTCCTCCTCGGCGTGCACGGCCTTCTCGTTGCCCGTGTGCGAGAGCAACACGAGTCCGAGCTCGCGCAGCCTGGCGTAGAACGGCTCGTGCTCCTTCGCCGACGGGTCGATCCCCATCGCGTTCGGCAGCCACTTGACCAGCACCGCCCCGGCGGCGCGACCAGCCTCGAGTCGCGCGAGCGCATCGGGCCGCGAGGGGTGCACGGAGATGCAGGCGAGGACGTCGTCGTGCTCCGCCGCGAGGCGCAGTGCGTAGGCGTCGGGCGTGTGGAAGCTCGAGCCCGCGCGGTCGACCGTACCGTCCGGTTCGACGCGCTCGTCGAAGGCGAGCAGCACGAGCTTGCCGGCGGGGTTCATCGCGCGGTGGAGCGCGAAGAGACGCTCCACGTAGACCCGGTCGACGTCCGCTGCGCCCTGCCCCGAGGCTCCCGCGGCGGACAGGTACACGTCGAACTGGAGCTTGCGCCAGGGGTGCCGCCAGCTCTGCATGTCGGGGTGGACCCAGGTGCCGTTCCGGCCGCTGTCGAGCCCGACGAGGTGCGCGTGCAGGTCCCACAGGAGCGCGCGCTCGACGCCCTGGAAGGACCGCCGGACAAGCTCGCGCGCGGGATCCGAGAGCTCCTCGACGGGCACGATCGGACCGGGACGCGTCCAGCGCGGGATCCCCCAGCGCAGCCCGGCCGCGCCTGCGGCTCCGGCGCCGAGACCGCACAGGAGGCGGCGCCTCGTGAGTCGTCGCCGGCGGGGCGCGGGCTCGGTCATCCCGATGCCGCGTCGTCCTCGCCGAGCCGCAGAGCGAACAGCGCGGCCTCCTGGAGCCAACCGCGCTCGCCCTCCTGCGTGCGCACGCGCACCCAGCCGGGCAGCGCGTCGATCCGCTGCACGACCGAGCCGGCGTCGATCGCGCCGATGGCCTCGAGCTCCAGCTTCGGCTCGCTCCGCAGCGCCACGCTGGGCGTGCGCACGATCAGGTAGCGGTCCGGGTCGGGACCCGCTCCACGCGTTCGCCACCAGGGAACCGCACACAGGACCGCGAGGACCAGCGCGACCCAGGCGACGCGCCGCGCGGTTCGCCCACCGCGCAGTGCCTCGAACAGGAGCGCGAGCGCGAGGAGCGCGAGACCCCCGAGCGCGACGAGGCGCGCCTCGCCCGGCAGCAGCGAGCGCGTCAGCCGGTCGAGCGTGTCCTGGAGGTCGCCGCGATCCGCCGGCTCGAGCCCCGCCTTG
>CAZDYS010000285.1:388-5721 GCA_964509445.1 uncultured Planctomycetaceae bacterium | reverse complement strand
CCGCAGAGGCCGAGCAGGGTCGGGTAGAGGTCGAGCAGGCTGACGGGCTCGCGGCAAACCTGGCCGGCGCGGCCAGCCTGGCGGGGGTCGATGACGATCAGCGGGACGTGGGTCGTGTCTTCCCACAGCGCGAACTTCTCCCAGTGCCGCTTCTCGCCGACGTGGTAGCCGTGGTCACCCCAGAGCACCACGACCGTGTTCTCCGCGCGAGGGCTCGCGTCGAGTGCGCGCATCAAGCGCCCGACCAGTGCGTCTGCAAACGCGATGGACGCGAGGTAGCCCTGCACCGCACGCTGCCACTCGTCGTTTTCGACGATCCACTCGTGCCAGTCATCGAACGTGCGCTCCCGGCCCGCATCCGGAATGTCCCCGAGATCGTCGACGCCGGTCTTCGGCAGGCGCACCTCGTCGAGCGGGAAACGGTCGAAGTACTCCTGCGGCACGTACCACGGCACGTGCGGGCGGTAGATGCCGACGGCGAGGAACATCGGCGGGGCCCCGGCCGCGCGATCCGCGGAGAGGGCACGCTCGGCCCAAGCGACGACCTGCCCGTCGGCCATCTCGTCGTCGCGGATCGCCATCGGGGACCAGTCGAAGAGGCCACCGTACATCGTGCTCGTCGTCCGCACCGGCCAGCCTTTCGGCTTGACATCCGCCAGCAATTGCCGGGTGAGGGACGGGAAGTAATCGTGCCAGGCTTCGGGCTGGCTGTGGCCGGTCATCGCCGCCGTCGAGAGCGTGTGCCCGTGGAAGATCTTGCCGGCGCCGATCGTGCGGTAGCCACTTTGCTTGAAATGCAATGGCAAGGTGACCGCGCTCCGGAGCTCCTCACACTCTCGCCAGTCGTGGTCGTTTGAGTAGACGCCGCTCGTCGAAGGGCGCACGCCGGTGAGAAGACTCGCCCGTGATGGCGCGCACCCCGGTGCCGTGCAGTGCGCGTTCGTGAACACCGTGCCGCGACGAGCGAGAGCGTCGATGTGCGGTGTACTAGCCTGGGGATGCCCACCGAGCACACCCACCCAGTCGTTCAAGTCGTCCACCGCGATGAACAGGACGTCGGGCCGCGAGTCCTGCGCGGCGAGCCCCATCCCGGTGAAGGCCACGGCAACGATGGCATTTCGAAGGGTTTTGAGCATGGTCCAGGACCTACCAAAGCAGCAGACCACGATCCATGGCCCGGCCACAGGGTTCGGATGGCAACTTCTGCCGCTCGCCCAGCCTCCCCGGCAAGGCGTCTCCGAGTTCCACGGCCAAGCCGATGTGATCCTCGTGGGAGGAGTCGGTTTGGATGAGTGTCAGCTTCCCAAGCTGAATGTCGAGGGGTCGAGTCCCTTCGCCCGCTCCATTGCTTGGTTCAAGCAACCCCTGTTTCGAGTGCATGGGGTGTGCCGCGGGATCCTGCACGCGATCGGCTCAGGCAGCGCGGGGAAGCGCGAGAAGCGGCCGGTGCCGTGTCCGCATGCCGCTCGCCGGCCTCGGAATCGGCTATCCTGAATGGGGTCGGAGCCCTCACCCCTGGGTCCCGAGGCATGTCCTCTTCCTCCCGAGAACGCGTGACTCAGCTCCTGCATCGCCTCAACGAGGGGGACGCGCAGGCGACGGACGAGCTCGTTCCCCTGGTGTACGACGAGCTGCGAGCCGTGGCGCGGCGCTTCGCGAACGCGGGGGAGCAAGGCCGGACCCTGCAGGCCACGGCTCTCGTCCACGAGGCCTTCCTCAAGCTCTTCGACCCGGACGGCAAGCGGGCTCCTTGGGACGGGCGCAGGCACTTCTTCGCGGTCGCGGCGACCGCGATGCGTCGCCTCTTCGCCGACTACGCGCGGGCCGCCAACCGGGCCAAACGCCGCGGTCCTGGGGAACGGGTCTCGATCAGCGACGTCCCGCTCGACGCGGAAGGCGACAACAAGGAGATTGGGGTCCTGGAGTTGACCGAGGCCCTCGAATCCCTCGAGGCGTTCGATCCGCGCGTGGCCCGCGTGGTCGAGCTGCGCTTCTTGGCCGGGCTGAGTGTCGAGGAGACGGCGGCCGAGCTGGGAGTCACCGAGCGCTCCGTGTACCGCGACTGGCGCGTCGGGCGTGCCGCGCTGCGCCGACAGCTCCTGGACGGGGAAGAGGCTTGAGCAAGAACTCCTCCCGCGCGCTCGAGATCGTCCGCGACGCGCTCGATCTCGAGGCCGAGGAGCGCCGCCGCTTCCTCGAGGAGGCCTGTGGGCAAGATGCGGCGCTGCGGCGCGAGGTCGACCTGTTGCTCGAACTCGACGAGGGCGCCGACACACGGTTCGACGAACCCGGTCTCCAAGAGCGACACGCGCAGCTCGAAGCCTTGATCCAGGAGTCGACGGAGGACACCGATCCCGGAGGGTTGCGCCCTGGCGATCCGGAGCGCATCGGCGAGTACGAGATCGTGGGCCGGCTGGGCGAGGGCGGCATGGGCGTCGTCTACGAGGCCCGCCAGACGAGCCCCCGACGATCGGTGGCGCTGAAGACCCTGCGGGCGACCGACGTCTCGGAGCACCTGGCACGGTTCCATCTCGAGGCACAGATCCTCGGTCGACTCCAGCACCCCGCCATCGCACAGATCTACGGGGCCGGGACCCACTCCACGGTCCTGGGCGAGCAGCCCTGGTTCGCCATGGAGCTGGTGACCGGATCCGACCTCCTGACCTGGGCCCGGGATCGTGATCTGAGGGAGAAGCTCGAGGTGTTCCGCGGCATCTGCGCAGGCGTGCACCACGCCCACCTGCGCGGAGTCGTCCACCGTGACCTCAAGCCCGACAACCTTCTGGTCGACCGGGCCAACCGCCCCCGGATCCTGGACTTCGGCGTGGCCCGCGCGACCGACGCCGACGTGCTGCTGACGACGATGCACACGCGCACGGGGAACCTGGTGGGAACGGTGGTCTACATGAGTCCCGAACAGGCGGCCGGGGATGCCAGCGAGGTGACGGCGCTCAGCGACGTCTACTCGCTCGGGGTCGTGCTCTTCGAGCTGCTCGCGGGGCGCCTGCCGCACGACGTGCGGGGCCGATCGATCCCCGAGGCCGTGCTGGCCATCCAGCAGCACGAGCCCACCCGACTGGGAAGCGTCCGGGAGGCCTACAGCGGTGACCTGGACACGATCACCGCCCATGCTCTCGAGCGCGACCCCGAGCGCCGCTACCCGTCGGCCGCGGAGCTCGCGGCCGACATCCAGCGCTTCCTGGATTCCGAACCCATCCACGCTCGTCCCCCCAGTGCGATCTACCAGCTGGGCAAGTTCGTCCGCCGTCATCGCGGCTTCAGCGCCGGTGTCGTGCTGGCGACCCTCGCCCTGATCTTCGGGTCGGTCGTGTCCGTGTTCTACGCCCTGCGCGCCAGCGACGCCGCCGAGGTCGCGAACGCAGAGCGGGCCGAGGCGGCCCAGGTCGCCTACCGTGCGGTGTACGCGTCGACCCTGAGGTCCAGCCAGCGAGGAGATCTCGTCTCCGCCATGGACTCCCTGGCCCAGCTCCCGGAGTCACTACGGGGATGGGAATCCCGGCACCTCGAAGCGCACCTGCCGAGGAGCTTGCGCGAGCTCGAGACCGGTCTCGACGCCTCGAACCTCACCGCGATCGGTTTCCTCGACGGCGAGACGCCGGCCTGCGTCGTGGCCAGGGACGGCGAGGCCGTGCTCGTCGACGTCCTCACCGATCGCATCCTCCTCCGGCTCGGGCCCGCCGGAGCGGGCTACTGGCTGAACGAAGACCCCGCCGTCGTCCTCGCCGAAGCCCCCGGCGAGATGCGCGTGCACGACATCGAGTCGGGCCTCCTCGTGGGGACGTACCCGCTCTCGGCGGACGAAGACGTGGGGTTCGCCCGTGTGGTGGACAAGACGCTGCTCGTGCTCGGTGAGGATCTGTGGGCCTTCGATCTGCCGACGGGCGAGCTTCTCTACCGGCGCAACTCCGACCGGCCGGGAGAGTGGAAGGCCCAATGGGGTGCTGGGCTCGCCGCGTGGGGTGGCGAATCCGGCGGAGTCGCCTACGTCGCCGACAGTCTCGTCCGACGTGCCCCGTGGTCGCTCGAGCGGGTGGACCTGCGTTCCGGAAAGCCGGTCCAGGGCTTGCGCGATCTCGAGGGGACGTCGATCGTCGGAATGTACGGGAATGGGACTCACCTGACCCTGTCCCTGTCCTCCGGGCTCGAGGTCTACTCTCTCCCCGACCTCGAGTTGCTCCTTTCGGTGGGCAACTACCAGCTGTTCAGGATGGGGCACGACGACTTCCGAGGACGGGTTGTGCCCTACCGGGGTGGGGACGGTCTGCTGGTTGCCCATCGCGATCGGAAGATCTACGGCTTCGACGCCGCCTCCGGCCGGCTCGACTTCAGCCTGCAGGCCCCGTTCCTCGCCTCCGACGCCCGGCTCAGTGCCTCGGGCCGGTTGGCCTTGCTCTGCGAGGCGCCGGATCAGGGGCTTCGCGTTCAGCTCCAACGCCTCGCCGATCCGCCGGTTCGTGTTCTCCGTGAGCATTCGATCTACGTCTACGCGGCGGCGTTCTCGCCGGATGGGACGCTGCTTGCGACGGGCGATTTCCGCGGCACCATCCGGCTGTGGGACCCTCTCGAGGGGACTCCCCTGGCCGAGGTCTCCATCGGGGACATGGCCGTCAACGAACTGTGGTTCTCGGAGGATGGCTACTGGCTCGTCGGGGGCTGGAGGGACCGCTCTGGTGGCGAGGTCGTTCCACACCACCGGTGGCACCTCCTCTCGGGCGAACATCGGCTCTTCGACGACCCCCTCGATCCCGACCTGCCTCGCCCCCAGGGAGGTGCCCTCCTGGACGGGGGGGCTGTCGTGTCGGAGCCGGCGGGTTACCCGGCGGCCCTCAGCTGGGACCGTCGCTTGCGGATTCACTCGATCAAGGAGGGAGACAAGGTGGCCCCGCTCTTCGTGGAAGACGCCCGCACGGGAAAGGAGCTCGCGCGCACGCAGGCCCACGCGGGGGGGACCGAGTTCCTGACCTGGAGCCATGACGGCACGCGGATCGCGACCGGGGGGGTGGAGGGGGTGGTGCGCGTGTGGGCCTGGCCCGGTCTGACGCCCGTGGCGGTTCTCCCGGCCGTCCACTCCGGCGCGGTCTTCGCCCTCGCGTTCCATCCGGACGGCTCGCGTCTCGCGACCGGTGGACGAGACGGTGTCCTGCGTCTCTGGGACACCGACACCTTCAAGCTCGCGGCCGAGCTCGAGGGGCACACGAACTACATCCACTCGCTCTGCTTCCATCCGGACGGGTCCCGCATCGTCACGGCCTCGGGCGACCGCACGGTGCGGATCTGGGACACGGTGCCGCTGGACGTGCGCGAGGAGAGCG
>CAZDYS010000285.1:0-378 GCA_964509445.1 uncultured Planctomycetaceae bacterium | reverse complement strand
AGGAGCTGCGACCGCGGGTCGAGGCGGCCCTCGCCTCGGAAGCGCCCCACGTCGCCGTGGAGGATCTCCTGCGGGAGGCGGAGGGCGAGCGGCTCGCCGCGCTGAGGCGACTGGTGATCGAGCGCGCGTTCTTCAAGTAGGGCACCGGGGTCCAGGGGCTTCGGAGTCCGCGAGAGAATATCGAGGTTCTCGTCCGCTCCTTTCGATCCCTTCCATTGGGACGGGCAGAGGCGGCGCATCCTGCCGTCCACGACCCCCCAGGGCCCCAGGAAGGCCCTTTCCCCGTGATCCGCGGCTTCGCCACGGCTTGACAGCATGAAGCACGACGCTCCCGCCCCCCGAACCGGACTCGGAACCCGGAATTCGCCAACCAAGTTA
>CAZDYS010000284.1:0-5729 GCA_964509445.1 uncultured Planctomycetaceae bacterium | reverse complement strand
CGAGCCGTCCTTCGGCGGGTCCATGCGCTCCCCGTTCTCATCGAGGAAGCGTCCGCCGGGAAGCAGCGTCATCGAGCAGAAGTCCGTGTGGTTCTCTCCCCACAGCACGCCGGCGTCGACGTTCGACTCGTCCAGAGGAAGGTAGCGCAGGAGACGCGTGACGTGCGGTCCCTTGTGCAGTCGCTGCGTGAGGGCACCCGGGTCGAGCTCCAGCGCCTGCTCGCAGCCGGCGAGGACGCGCTCGCCGAGTGCCTGCAGCGCGAGCGCCACGCGCTCGTACTGCGACGGGAAGGAGTCGAAGCCGCGCGGCCACACGTTCCCGCAGTTGATCTGCGGGTAGAGCACGCCGTCGTAGGCGTCGAGCTCCGTGCAGCAGGCGAAGAAGCACTCCTTGAAGTCCGGCTGACCGCCGCCGGCGATCGCGACCTCCGTGTTCGGAGGCGTCCAGCCGCGCTGGTACCAGAGGTCCGGACGCGACATCTCCTGCTTGACGTCGTCCGGCTCGGCGCAGAAGGCCGTGTAGCTGCCGTAGAGCTCGTCGAGCCACGCGTCCGGAAGGCCGTGGCCGGAGAGGTGAAGGATGCCGTACTCGCCGAAGGCGACGCGGAGCGCCTCGAGGGTCTCCGCGTCTGCTGCCTCGAGAGCACCGGCGTCCACGATCGGGATGCGCTGGGTGCTCACGGGTTACTTGTCGGCGACGTCTTCGAAGTCGAAGGAGTTCTTGGGGTCGACGGGCAGGATCTTGAACTCGTAGCGCGGCTTGGTCGGCGCCGCCTCGTTCTCGGCCTGCTTGCCCTCTTTCTCGGTCTGCGTGCGCGGCTCGGACTCGGCGCGCTCTTGGTCGTCGTTCTTCATCGTGCGTTCCTGCTTTCGCTCGGAGTCGGTCTCAGTGTCGCGGCGGAACGACCGCGAGCAGGCCGGCTTGCGAGATGGCGGTGATCGCCTGCTTGGCCTGGTCGCGAACCTCCTCCGGGAAGACCTCGACGACCTCTTCGATCGAGCGCTTTCCGTCGCAGCGCGCCAGGAGGTCGGCCGTGGCCGGGGAGAGGCACTGGACCTCGCCCGTGCGCGCATTGTAGACGAGCGTCGACTCGGCGCGAGCGAGCGGCGGGAGCTCCCTGTCGAAGCGGTCCCGATCCTCGTCCTCGAGCAGGTCGGACTGGTACCGGGGCCGGATCGTGGCGGAGTCGATGGAGGTCACGATGTCGTCCAGGATCGAGCGGTCGAAGGCCAGCGGGAGCTCGACCAGGTCCTCCTGGCGCTGCGGCGTGCCGGAGACCTGGCTGGTCGCGGGGCCCGCGCTCGGCTCGAGGACGTTCTCCTTCAGGGCGTCCCAGCTGCCGTGCTTCACGAGGTACAGGAAGTAGTGACTCTTGAGCTCGTGGTAGAGCATGTTGGTGTTCTGGAACACCGGGAAGTGCGAGCGCAGGGCCTCGGTGAACTTCAGGTAGACCTGGCGAGCCTCGGAGCGGCTCATGCCGCTCTTGCACTTGAAGTCGTAATAGACCTGCAGGTCGGCGTCCGGATCCGGGTAGATCTCGACGATGTCGAACTCCTCGCGGCGGCCGAAGATCTCGGACCGCTCGTCGAGGTAGAAGACGCGGACGCTGACCTCCTGGATGTACTGCTGGTGGTCGAGGATCGTCTGCAGCGTGAGCTCGGCCTCTTCGCGCGTCTCGGTGGGGAAGCCGATCATCGCGTAGAGCGTGACGGAGATCCCGGCCTCGTGCGTGCGCTTGATGAGCTCCATGCTCTCGTCCGGGTCGATGCCCTTGCACATGCGGCCGAGGACGCGTCGGGAGGCGCTCTCGTAGCCGTAGGCGATGCGGACGCAGCCGGAGTCCTTCAGGTCGCGGACGACCTGCTCGTCGAAGACCTTGTGCTCCAGGCGCGCGTCGCACCACCAGTTCACGTCGAGGCCGGCGTCCAGGATCGCGCGCGGGAAGGCGCGCGCCATGTCCGGCGGCAGGTCCTCGATTGCGAGGTAGAAGTTCCGAACGCCGTAGCGATCCTGGAGCTCCTGCATGTCCTCCACCGTCTGCTCGATCGAGCGGCCGCGGTAGCCCGGGCCGATGACGGTGTAGAGGGTGCAGAACACGCACTTGCCCCAGTAGCAGCCTCGCGTGGCGGCCAGCGGCAGCACGAGCTCCGGCGAGAAGTACTTCTCCAGCGGCAGGCCGTCGAAGTCCGGCGTCGGAAGGGTCGCGATGTTGAGCGGAGTCTCCTGCGGCGTGGACTGCACCTCACCGTCCGCGTCGCAGTACATGATGTTGGAGACGTCCTTCAGCTCACGCTTGCCCTCGACGTGCTCGCACAGCTGCAGCAGCGGACGCTCTCCCTCCAGCATCACGAGGGTGTCGACCAGCGACCACAGCTCCGGACGCTTCGCGAGCTTCTTCGCCGTATAGGCCAGGAGCCCGCCGCCGATCGTGATGTGCACGGAGGGCTTCCACTCCTTGATCAGCCGGCACAGCGTCAGGGTCGGGATGGCCTGGCTGGGGAAGGTCAGCGAGATGCCGATCAGGTCCGGATCGATCTCCTGGAGCTGCGGCAGCGTGTGCTCGCGGAAGTACTCGAGGTAGGGGTTCTCCTCCTCGCAGGAGATGGCCTCGACGATCTCCTGCGACCGTTCGATGCGGTGACGCATCACGAACCCGTGGGCGGTCAGCTTCGTGGGCGCGTACTCCGCGGAGAAGATGCGCAGCGCCTGCTCCATCGTGCGGCCCGCCCACAGGTAGCGCTCGTAGTCGTAGAACTCCTCGGAGGAGCGCAGCACCTTCTTGGCGGCCTCGATCGTCTCGGCGACGCGTTCTCCCGTGAGCGCGATCTCCGAGAGCGTCTGGTAGCGCTCCATGTCGGAGAAGACGAGCTCCTCCTTCGCGTCCAGGGCCTCGAGCTGCCCCTTCGCGTCGATGCGATCGAGCGAACGACGCAGGCGCTCCTCCGACAGGAAGTAGTCGTAGGAGTCGATGTTGACGTCGAGCTGGTGGACGTCCTCGATCCCGTTCTGCTTCAGCCAGGCGGTCAGGCTCGGCAGGCTGAGGTACGGCTGAGTGAAGTGCCCTTGGGGCGGGAACAGCAGTGCGACCTTCATGGCGTCAGTTCGTCTCGCGAATCTCGAGGAGGCTGTCGAGGGGAGGGGATTCGATGGTCTGTGTCACGCCGCTGGGCCAGCGGACCTCGACGGAGTCGACGGCGTCCACCGGGCCGAGGCCGAAGTGGAGGCGCGGGTCGTGGGCGGAGTAGAGTCCGCCGCTGGTGCGCATCTCGCGCACCCAGGCGCGGTCACCGGCGTGCACGGTGACGCGCGCACCGTAGCCGTCGCGGTTGCTCTTGTTTCCTTCGAGCGCGACGGCGATCCAGCGGCCGCGGCGCTCGGTGTCGTTGCGCAGGAGGCGCGGCGCGTGGTCGATGTCGAGCAGCACGGCGTCCAGGTCGCCGTCGTCGTCCGGGTCCCCGAGGGCGACCCCGCGGGAGGAGCGCTTCGGGGCGAGGCCGTCCCCGCTCGCCGCCGTCACGTCGCGCCAGGTGATCCCGACGCGCTCGTCCTCGACGGCCTCGTACAGCTGGCTCTGCATCTCCCAGCCGCTCATGCCGATCTCGGCGGCCTGCGGCATCACGTGCCCGTTCGCGACCAGGAGGTCGAAGTCGCCGTCCAGGTCCGCGTCGAAGAACCCGCCGCCCCAGCCGAGGCGGTCCACGCTCGAATCGGCCAGTCCGTGGGCCGCCGTGCGCTCGACGAAGGAGCCGGCTCCGTCGCCCAGGTGCAGCGAGTTGGGCTCGAAGTCGAAGTTCGTGCGCAGCACGTCGACGTCGCCGTCGGCGTCGACGTCCTCGACCATGAGCCCCATCGCGCTCGTCGGTTCTCCCTCGCCGTTGAAGGCGAAGCCGCTCTCGACGCCGCGCTCCGTGAAGGTGCCGTCGCCGTCGTTGAGGAACAGGTTGCAGGGCTGCACGTCGTTCGCGACGAGGAGGTCGATCCAGCCGTCCTGGTCGACGTCCGTGAACACGCAGGCGTAGGAGCACAGCGGCTTCTCGAGCGTGAAGCCCGCGGCCTCGGTGGCCTCGGTGAACCGGCCGTCACCGTCGTTGCGCCAGAAGCGATCGTGCTCACCGGGGTTGATCCCCTCGCCGGCCTCGCCCTCCGGACCCCAGCCGACCTCGACGCCCTCGTAGACCGCGCGCTCACCACCCTGCGGCGGAGCGTCCAGGTCGAACTGCACGTAGTTCGCGACGTAGAGGTCGAGGTCTCCGTCGTTGTCGACGTCCCCGAAGACCGCGCCGGCACCCCAGTCCGCGTTGCCCAGGCCCGCGGCCGCCGTGCCGTCGACGAAACGTCCGCCCTCGTTCACCAGGAGGACGTCCTCGCCGAAGCACGCGAGGTAGAGGTCCGTGTCCCCGTCGCCTTCGACGTCGGCGGTCGCGACCGCGTTCATCCAGTGCGGGAGGCCCGTGCCGGTCTCGTCGGTTACGTCGGTGAAGCGCCAGTCTCCGTCGTTGCGGTAGAGCTTGCTCGTCCCGGAGGGGACGACCTCGAGTCGCTTCCCGTCGTCGACGTACTCCATGCCCGCGCCGTTCGCGACGAACAGGTCCTGGTCCCCGTCCCCGTCGTAGTCGAGCCACGCGGCGCCGCAGCCGTTCCCCTCGGGGATGTACCAGCGACGCGGATCCCCGGAGACGTTGACGACTCCGATGCCGGCCTCCTCTGCGACGTCCTCGAACGAGAAGTGGGCGCCGGGCGTCTCGTCCGAGGCGCTCGCGGTGGTCTCGGCGCAGGAGGCCAACCCGGCGAGCGTGGCCAGGAGCATCGATCCCGAGGGTGTCAGCCGAGGAGTGCGTCGTGCAGGTCGATCCATGGGGCGGAGAGTAGGCATCGCCCGTGGGGGAGACAACCACCGCCGAGGCCGCCCCTCCTACGGCTCGCGGCGCGACGCGTTGGGGGCTCTGGTACCTTGCGCGCCATGAATCTCCTGGTCTCCGCCGCCGTCACCACCGCGCTCGTCCCGTCCCTCGTTCTGGCGCAGGAGGCACGGTCGCCCTCCGGCGGGCTGGAACCCGTCCCGATCGACCACGTGGACCCGCAGGTCGCGATCGAGCGGATCCTCGACACGTGTCTGACGAGGGGACAGTCCTTCGCCCGGCTGCGCTCGCTCGTCCGCACGGCTCCGCACCGCCTGTCCGGCTCCGAGGGAGCCGCGCGTGCGGTGGAGTGGGCGCGTCGACAGATGGAGGCGGACGGGTTCGAGAACGTGCGGCTGGAGCCCGTCCTGGTCCCGCGCTGGGTGCGTGGCGACGTCGAGCGCCTCCTCCTGACCGCACCGGCGCGGGACGCGGAGCCGGTCGAGCTGCCGATCCTCGCGCTGGGAGGCAGCGTTCCCACCCCGGAGGAGGGCCTCGAGGCCGAGGTGCTGATGGTGCGCTCCTTCGACGAGCTCGCGCTCGACCCCGAGCGCGCGCGCGGGAAGATCGTGTTCTTCAACCGCCCGATGGACCCGTCGCACGTGAACACGTTCGACGCCTACCGCGAGGCCGTACAGCAGCGCGTGGGGGGCGCGAGCCAGGCGGCGCGCGCCGGAGCGGTCGCGGCGGTCGTGCGCTCCGTGACCATGCGGCTCGACGACGACCCGCACACCGGCTCGGTCCGCTACGTGAACGGGATTCCTCCGATCCCCGCGGCGGCGGTCAGCACGCGCGGCGCGGCGCGCATCGCGGCGCTCCTGGCCGCCGGT
>CAZDYS010000283.1:0-5733 GCA_964509445.1 uncultured Planctomycetaceae bacterium | reverse complement strand
GCCCAGAACGCGTCCATCGCGGGATCGTACGGGGGAACTCCGCGCCGGCAACCGCTTCCCGGCCCTGGAGGCGCACCGGCAGCCGAGCGGGGCGAGGGAAACGGACGGCAGGGTCAAGGGAGCGGTGCGGGCGTCCCGATGGACCTCTCGCATCCCCCCTTCCCCCACGTGATCTCCATGCTGCGCATCGCACCGATCCTGCTCGCCACCCTGTTCACGGCCGCCTGCTCCGAGGGCGGAAACGACTTCCCGCCCCCGACCCGCAGCGCCAGGATCGCCCCCGGGGCCCCCGCGTCCGCGCGTCTGCGTCCCGCGGGAGACGCGCCGTCCGTCGTCGCCCACCGGTTCCTCACCGCGATCGAGGCCGAGGACGAGGCGGGCGTGAAGGCGTGCCTCACCGAGAAGGCTCGCGAGCTGGTCGGCCAGGACGGTGGCTTCTCGTTCCAGGCGGCGCGCTCCGAGTCCTTCACCCTGGGGCGCGAGGAGATCGACGAGGCGGACGCCGGGTCCGCGCGCGTCGCCGCGACCGTGACGACGGACGGAACCGAGCAGGCGTTCGAGCTGTTGCTGCGCGCCGAGGACGACGCCTGGCGCGTGCACGGGATGGACGTCCCCTTCGGCGAAGCGAGCTGGACGATCAGCTTCGAGGGCGCCGAGGACACGGTCCAGGAGCTCTTCGAAGGCGTCGCCGCCGAGATGAGCCAGGGCATCACCGAGGCGTTCGAGGACGCGATGGACGAGTGGGCCGCCGGGGGCTCCACGGAGGACATCGCGGAGGATCACGCGCGCTTCGACGCGCTGGCGTCGGAAGACGCCGAGGGAGCGAGCTGGAGGAGCAGTTACGAAGTCTCGGGTTCCGCCGAGATCGTGCTGCGCGACGCCCTGCGTGGAACCGGCTACGAGCTGGATCCCGGCGAGCACGCCGAGGCTCTGGGCGGACGGGTGCAGCTCGAGGAGACGGACGTCTCCCGAGCGCAGCTGATCGAGGCCGTCGCCGAGGCCGTGGGCCTCGTTCCCGTCTACGAGGACGAGCGCGCGGCCTGGACGGACGAGGCGCCGACCCTGACCTTCCGGGCCGGTCCTCGCGAGACCCCGGTCGCCTTCGCGGGTCCGTTCGTGGTCGAGCTCTTCCTGGAGGAGGAGGCGCCGCAGTCGAAGGGAACCGCCACTCTGCGCGCGCGCGGGCTCGGGCTTCCTCCGAGCTGGATCGCGGCGAACGCCGAGATGTCCGAGTTCCTGCGCATCCGTGAGATCCACGACGGCGAGGGAACCAGCCTGTTCGCCGACGAGGGCATGCAGTTCTGGTCGAGCCCCACGGTCTTCGAGAGCTCGGTCGTGGTCTCGGTCACGCTGGACCTGATCGGGCTCCTGCGCTCCGTCGAGACGCTGCAGCTGGAGGCCGACCTCCTGTGGAGCCGCGCGCAGGACGTGGGCGAGGCGCGCTTCGACGAGGCCGGCTCGGCCACTGCCGGCCCCTGGACGGTCACCTGCAAGTCGATGGGCGAGACCAGCGAGTTCGCGGTCGAGGGACCGAAGGACCTGGACTCCCTGAGCGTCCGCTTCGCGCCGATGCGCGACGACGGCAGCGCGCTGGGCGTGCTGTCCCAGAGCTCCTGGTCCTTCGGAGCCACGGCCAACGCGACGCTGCAGTGCCCGGAGACGCCGGCGAGCATCCAGGTGAAGGCCTTCCGCGCGCTGCGGGATCCGGTTCCGTTCACCTTCGAGGCGGTGCCGCTCGCGCGCCACGAGGAGCAGCCCGAGGAGCTCGTGGAGCTGCGCTTCGAGGGGACGGCCCCGATGCGCGCGCGCTTCGTGGGCTTCGCCGACCGGTCCGAGCCGGACTTCCAGAAGATCGAGCTGACGCTGGAGAGCACGGCCAACAAGCCGGTCCTCTCCGCCCAGGCCTCCTTCCTGTACCTGGACGCGGCCGGCGAGCTCCTGAACGAGTTCCCGCACGGCCTGAGCCCCGAGCCCTCCTTCGACGAGGAGAGCCTGCTGCTCGCGCCGGGCGAGACCGCCTCCCAGACCGTGACCGCCTTCTTCCTGCCCGAGGGGACCACCGCCGTGCGCGTGCGCATCGACGAGGTGACCTTCGAGGACGGGACCCGCTGGAAGGCGGACTGATCCCGTTCGAGGCGCGGCCCTTCGGGATCGCGTCTCCCCCCGGGAAGCCTCGCGTCGGAGCTGGGGTCGGTCGGTGAGGACCGGCTCCCGTCGCGCCGACCGGGCTGAAGCTGGCGAACAACCCCGACGAAGTCGGCGCTCCCTAGGGGAGCGTTCGCTTCTCGCGACGGCTCAGGAGCAGATTCGTCCGTGGAGCGCGGGGGCGCCTTCGTCGCCGCGCGGAGCGCCGAGCCCGCGCTCTCGGTCAACGCGCGTCACGCGAGGGTGACACGCGTCCGGGCGAGGAGGACCGTTCGAGGCGGACAGCGGGGGTGGCACGGTCGTTGATCCGGGTGGGCGCTAGCGTGCTTCCTCGCTGGTCCAGCAACCCTCGATCGCTCGCCCGCTTGCAGGGCCTCCCCATGAAGAGTCCTTCGTTCGTCCTCGCCGTCCTGACGCTCGCTTCCTCGCCCTGGCCGCAACAAGACGCTCCGCTCCGCGAGCTCCGGCGCCATGTCCCCGACGGGCGCGTGGAGCGTGCCGCCTTCGGGGACATCGACGGCGACGGAGACGTGGACGCGCTCGTGCTCCTGGAGGACGGCTCCCTGTCGGGGAGCACGAACGCGTTCCTGGAGAACGACGGGCAGGGCGTGTTCCGGACGCACCGCGACGTGATCTCGTTCCAAACCTGCCTCTTCGGAGGCGTCTGCCCGTCCGGGAGCCAGACGCTCGGAGACCTGGACGGGGACGGTGCCGTGGACCTCTTGTGGGGCCAGGCGATCTTCCAGGGGAGCGGAGACGGGCGTTTCGTCGAGACGGCGAGCGTGCTGCCCGGCTCCGTCGATCTGCGCCTCTCGAGCCTTGCGGATCTGGATGGCGATGGCGACCTGGACGTGCTCGCGGCGCGACCCGACGCGGGCCTCACCGAGCTCTACAGGAACGACGGCGGGCTGACCTTCACGACCGTGTGGACCACCCCGGTCGCGAGTGCGGGGGGTCCGCTCCTCGCCGACCTGGACCGAGACGGCGATGAGGACCTCGTGCTGGTGATTCGCAGCACCGGTCAGCTCCAGGTCCTTCGCAACGACGGTTTCGCGACGTTCTCCCCGGGACCGTCGATGCCCGCCTCGTCGCCGGTCCAGGATCAGCCCCTGGCCGTCGACGTCGACCTCGACGGATGGCTCGACCTCGTGATCCGCACGTCCACCGGCATCCAGGCTCTGCGGAACCTCGGAAACCGGTTCGGGCCCGCGGTCCCGCTGGGGATTCCCCCCGCCGTGGACCTGGCGGCCGCGGACTGGGACGGAGATGGCGACACCGATCTCGTCACCGTTCGGCCGGCGGGGTTGTGGGCGAACGTCGGCGGCGGCGTCTTCCAGGACGAGACCCAGGGTCTCCCCACCGGCGCGCTGGGGAACGCGCGCCAGCTCGCGCTCCAGGACCTCGACGGGGACCTCGACATCGACGTGCTCGCCTGGACGCTCGACTTCCGGCTCTTGCTGGGCGACGGGAGCGGACGGTTCCTGGACCCGACTCCGGCCTTCTCGTTCCCGAGCGGAGTTCCGCTCGATGCGGACGGAGACGGGGACGTCGACGTCTTCAACCTGACGGACCTCTATCGCAACGACGGCCGCGGCGGCTTCGACCGAGAGCCGACGACGCTTCCCGGGACCGGCCTGCGGAAACCCACCGTCGGGGACCTCGATGGCGACGGGGACCTCGACGTCCTCTCCGCGGGGATCCTCCTGATCAACGACGGCAACGGGACCTTCACGAACGAGACGTCCGTCCGCGGCCCCGGACTCCCGAGCAGTGCGACCTTCGACTCGGCTCTCGCCGACATCGACGACGACGGGGACCTCGACGTCGTCGTGGCGAACCTCGGAGCGAACGAGATCTGGCTGAACGACGGCAGCGGGTTCTTCACGGGGACGAACGGTCTGGGGACGTCCTCCAGCTACAGCATCGTCGTCTTCGACGCGGACGGCGACGGACACGCGGACGTCGCGGTCGGCAACCTCGGCACGAACGAGCTCTTCCTCGGGAACGGCCTGGGGTCGTTCACCGAAGCCACGCCGCGCCTGCAGGACGTGTCGGCCTGGACGCAGACGATCGACGCGGGCGACTTCGACGGGGACGGGGATCTGGACCTCTACTTCGGAGACCAGAACGGGGGACCGCCGACCGGACCCGTCTTCGACTGGTTCGCCGTGGCCGGGGAGAACCGTCTCCTGCTGAACGACGGCGCGGGGAACTTCACCCTCTCTCCGCTTCCGCACCTCACGCTCGACCGCACCTCGCAGGTGGAGTTGACCGACATCGACGCCGACGGAGACCTCGACGTGGTGACGTCCGAGGTCATCGGCCGTCGCTCGCCGAGCCGCGTGTCCCTGTACCTGAACGACGGCAACGGCGGGCTGACCTCGGCGCTGCTCCCGCCCCTGATGGACTGGACCTTCGTGCTCGGGGATTTCGACGGAGATCGGGACCTGGACCTGTCCGCGGGCGGAAAGGACCTCTTCAACACCACGCGTCACCTCGCGCGGCGCGGTCTTCCGCGAGCCGGTCGCCGGCTCGACTTCGAGCTCTTCGGCCCCGCGACCGAGCCCTACGTGTTCGCCGCCTCCCTGGACGTCGTGAACCGGACGATGGAGCCCTTCGGAGTGCTCCGCCTGCGTCAGAGCGAGCTCTTCCTCCTCCGCCGCGGACTGCTCGGCGCGGACGGGACGGCCCTCGAATCGATCCAGATCCCGGCCGATCCGGCGCTCGTGGGCTTCACGGTGTTCTGGCAGGCGCTGGTCGGTGGCCAGCCGCGCTTCACGAACCTGGAGCCGACCACCGTGACGGTCTTCTAGGGGGCGAGCCGGGCGGGGGGTCTTTTCCCCGATCGGGCTACGGGGGGCCGGCGTCCAGGGTCGAAGGACCACTGTTCCTTCTGGCCCTGTGACCCCGATTAGGAAGACCCCGATGGCCCGCCTGGACGCATTCTTCAAGAAGATGATCGAGCTGGAGGCCTCCGACCTCCACCTGACCACGGGCGTGACCCCGTTCTTCCGCCTGCACGGGGACATGGTGCCCGTGAACGGCGCTCCCGAGTGGACCGCCGAGCAGATGAAGGAGGTGCTGTTCGAGATCGCGCCTCCGGAGAACGTGGAGCAGTTCGAGCGCGAGCACGACACGGACTTCGCCTACGAGCTGCCCGGTGAGGCGCGCTTCCGCGCCAACCTGTTCATGGACCGCAACGGTCCCGGCGCGGTCTTCCGTCTGATCCCGGACGAGATCCTGACGGCCGACCAGCTCGGCCTTCCGGACGCGGTGCGCAAGCTCTGCTACCTGACCAAGGGACTCGTCCTCGTCACCGGCCCGACCGGTAGCGGCAAGTCGACCACGCTCGCCGCGATGATGGACCTGATCAACAAGACGCGGTCCGACCACATCATCACGATCGAGGACCCGATCGAGTTCGTGCACCGGCAGCAGAAGTGCCTCGTGCACCAGCGCGAGATCGGCCGTCACACCGAGAGCTTCAAGCGCGCGCTGCGTGCCGCGCTGCGCGAGGACCCGGACATCGTGCTCGTCGGCGAGATGCGTGACCTCGAGACGATCGAGATCGCGATCGAGACGGCGGAG
>CAZDYS010000282.1:0-5746 GCA_964509445.1 uncultured Planctomycetaceae bacterium | reverse complement strand
TCCAGTCCTAGCAATGCGCGAGCGGCATGATCCTGCGCGCTCCCGGAGCGGAGGCCTACGGCTCCTACCCGCGTTCGGACGTCGCGGTCTACGACTCGCTGGGTCGGGACGGCGAGCGCATGCTGCCGTTCTACCGCTACATGGTGATCTGGAAGGACCTGTACTCGGTGTTCGGCGGCTTCGTGAACTGGACCTACGAGGGTCTGGGGATCATCAGCTTCACGAACGAGCTGTGGACGCGCTCTCGCAACAGCCCGGACGGCAAGCTGGACGGCGTCGACGACGCGCGGCACTGGTTCGACGACCACCTCCTGATGGGGGCGGGCTTCGTCGAATGGAAGCCCTACGTGCACCCGCTCTACGGCGCGATCGAGATCGGTGGCTTCAAGAAGGACGTCGGGCGCGTCCCGCCCTCGTTCCTGATCGAGGAGATGCTGCACCGCAACACCGCGTTCTGTCTGCTGCACGCGGAGGCGATGCCGGACGTCGTGATCGAGGAGGCGGTCGTCACGGACCTCGGCGGCGGCGTGCGCGCGATCGACGTCACGCTCAAGAACCGCAGCCTGATCCCCACCCGGTCCGCGCTCGCGGTCCAGAAGGGCATCGGGGCGCCGGACGTCGTCGAGCTCGACGGCGTCGAGGTCCTGGCCGGCGGGGTGCGCACGGACCGCTGGCGTCCCGAGTCGATCGAGCTGCAGGAGACCGAGCCGGCGCGCCTCGTCCACGACGACGGCGTCGGGCCGCGTGAGGAGGTCGAGCTGCGCTGGATCGTGCGCGGAGACGGTGAGGCCACGATCCGCTTCCGCTCGGAGAAGGCGCGCGACCAGGAGCACGGCCTCTCCCTGCGCTGATCGAGACAGCGGGCGGAGCGCGGCGAGCAGCGCCGCGTTCCGCTCACTCGCCGCCGTAGCCGATACCGCGCAGGTCCGGCTTGAACACGCCGATCGTGCCGGGCTGGGCCGCCGGAGTGAGGAAGTGGTCGAGGGCGGAGACGCCGACCTCGCACAGCTCGTCCAGCCAGTCCGGCTCCAGGGTGGTCGCCTCACCCGGGTCCTGGGCCAGGTCGAAGGCCTCGAGCACGCGCCGCGCCCGCAGCGCGTCGACGGTCGGTTCGCTGAAGAGCTTGCGCGACCCCTGGACCAGCGCCAGCTGCTGGCGGTTCTCCTCCAGCAGATAGGAGTAGCTGGCGCGGTCGGCGTCGACCTCCAGCAGCGAGCCACCGGGCCAGTTCGGACGACCCGCCAGCGCGCACAGCTCGGCGAGCGTGGGAGCCAGGTCGATCGTGGACACCGTGTGCGGTACGTCCCGCGGCGCCAGGTCCCGCCCCGTGACGAGCAGCGGCACGCGGATCTTCACGTCCCACAGCTTCTTGCCGTGGCCCATGTCCTCGTTCTCGCCGAAGGCCTCACCGTGGTCGCTGGTGAACACGAGGTAGCCGCTCTCCAGCAGGCCGCGGCTCCGAATCCCGTCGGCGAGGCGTCCGAACTCCTGATCGAGATCCTGGACGCCGCGGTCGTAGAGCGCGCGCATCTCGGGGGCGGCGCGGAGCAGGGCCCGCGCGCGCGACCCCGCGGGCTGGATCGCGCGCTCCTCCCGGACCATCTCCTCCGAGCGCTCCATCAGCGCGTCCCAGCCGGAGAGGTCTTCCTCCGGCCCGGTGCGGTAGGGCGCGTGGGCGCGATAGCTGTGCACGACCAGGAACACCGGGCGACCGTCGTCGCGGTCGAGGAAGGCGAGCGCGTCGTCCACGGTGCGCGACAGGTCCCAGTGCGGGAACATGGTCTCCTGGAACCAGGAGAAGCCCTGGTCGAGCACGTAGTCGTGCCCGAAGAAGGAGTGGTCGGTGATCGCGCCGGTCCGGTAGCCGTTGGCCGCGAACAGCTCGGCGATCGTGACCAGGTCGTGGGAGAGCGTCGTGTCCTCGTCCGTCGCCGCGTGCTGCCCCGGATGCAGGCCGGTCAGCAGCGAGGAGATCGAGGGCAGCGTCCAGGAGGACGCGGAGCGCGCCTGCAGGAAGCGGACCGAGGACTGTGCGAGCTCGTTCGTGCGCGGCATCCAGGTCGGGTCGCCGCCGTGGATCGCGAGCATGTCGGCGCGCAGCGTGTCCGCGAGGAACAGCACGACGTCGGGTCGGTCCTCTCCCCAGGGGCGATCGCGGTAGGTGCCGACCTCCGCCGGGATCCCCATCGGCTGCATCACGAGCGCGCGACCCGGGGGGCCGGTGACCTCGAAGGTGATCGCTCCGGACTCCAGGTCCTCCATGCGAACGGGACGCGGCTCTTCCCCGAGCGCAACCGAGAGCCGCTCGCCCGTTCCGTCGAGCACCCGGAGGGTCGCCTCCTCCGCGAGCGGTCCGGCCCAGCGCGTGACGAAGGTCAGCGTCGAGCCGTCCGGCGTGGGGAGCTCCAGGGTCTCGCGCGTGCCGCTCCAGACCGGGAACCCGTCCGCGACGAGCCGCTCGGAGCTCGTGCGCCAGCGCTCTCCGCTGCGCAGCGCGCCCTCGACCCGTGCGCCGAAGGTCGCCGTCGCGGGAGCCTCCTCGACGGCCAGCGCGATGCGGCCCTCGTGCACGCGGTAGTCGCCCTCCGTCGGAGCCTCCAGGGACTGCACGCGGCGTAGCGTCCGGCCCGGGACGAGGAGCTGGGTGAGCGCACTGCCGGTCCAGGCGAACGCACCGCCGACGGGGACCGGCGTGGTCCACAGCCCGGTGTCCTCGTCCCGCGACCAGGTCTCCTGGGCCAGTGCCTCCACGACCCAGACGGTGTCGTCCTCTTCGCGCAGCTCGACGGATTGCCCCGGGCCGAGCCAGGCGCGCGCGACTTCCTCGAGCGGCCTCGGCTGGAGGTCGACGATCGGGTCGTGATAGCTCGGAGCGGCGGGCTCGCCGCAACCGGCCAGACCCAGCACCACCGCCAACCACGGGAGCTCCTTGCGATCCATCCGTCCGTGCGTCGTCAGCGGGGTAGGTTTCCTTGGGGCCGGGGCGCCGACCCACGCTCACTGTAGCACAGGGCGTAGGGAAGACCTTTCCGGGTCCTCGCGCCTCAAGCCCAGCCCGCAACCGACCGATCAGCACTTCGCCATGTCCTTCCTCCAACTTTCCGCGCTTGCCCGCCGCGTTGCCTCCTCGGATCCCAAGTCGGGGGACGAGCAGCGTGAGATCCAGGAACGACTCACGCAGGTCCTCGACAGCATCGACCGCGCCCAGCATCCGCGCGCTTGCGAGAGCATCGACGGCGCGCTCTTCCTCTTGAACTACACCGTCAAGATGGGAGAGATCGGCGGACCCGAGGTCCTGTCGGTCATCGAGCGTCTGCTCAACAACGCGCACGAGCTGCTCGTGCAGGACCAGTCGAGCGCCCCCAAGGGCCCCGCGCGCCACGTGGTGCTGAAGGGCGGCAACGCCGACGCCGCGGACGTCGTCGGCGACATGCTGCTCGGCGAGATCATGCTGAAGAAGGGCATGCTGCTTCCGGATCACGTCGACCAGGCGCTGCAGATCTGCCGCCAGTCCGGCGTCCTCTTCGGCGAGGCGATCGTGCGCACGGGTGCTGCCACCCAGGCGCAGGTCGACGAGGCGCTCAAGTACCAGGACAGCTGCCGCAACCTGGTGCAGAGCATCAGCCACACGCGACCGGCCGCCTCCGCCGGTCCGGTGGGCGGCGTCACGCTGAAGATGAGCGACGACAAGCCGGAGGACGAGGCGCCGCTCGGGCTGCGCCTGATGTCCGACGTCTTGTTCGGCGAGGTCCTGGTCCGCCAAGGGATCCTCAGCCAGGAGCAGCTGGAGCGCGCGCTGCGCAGCCAGCGCGCGACCGGAGCCCGCCTCGGGGAGGAGCTCGTCAACCTCGGCTACTGCTCCTGGACCGACGTCAACTACGCGCTCGATCTGCAGGGGCAGATGAAGCGCAACGCGTCCTAGCCGACGAGCTGGTCGCCAGTGGCCCTCAGGCGGCGTGGTGCTTGCCCTTGACCAGGTAGTCCGCCACGTGCGTGGCACACCAGGAGTCGGGCTTCACGCGGACCTGGAATCCGTGCCCGACGACCATGCCGGCGAGCGAGCGCGTGTACTTGGAAGAGCGGTGGCGCTGGTCCTCGTTCGCGTCGACGTGCACGACGATGTCGTGGGCGATCTGGGGGTCGAGCATGGTCGCCGCCGCCAGGCTCAGCTCGGCCTCGCGGAACAGGCGGTGGGCAAGAGAGGGCGTGCGCTTCGTGCGCTCGCGTCGGTAGAAGACGCGCCCTCCGCAGCCCGGGTCGATGACGGCCACCACGGTGACGTAGTGCGCGTCGTAGGCGTACTCCTGCGAGTCCGTGCCGATGTGGACCGTCACCTCGTCGTGACGCAGGAGCGACTGAACCGCTGCGGTGACGTCAGGGACGGGCTTGCCGGACAGGGTTCTCCACATGGCGTAGCGAGGGGTTCGAATCGCCTCGACCTGCATCGGATTATGCAGGGAAGCAGGAACGGGCGATAGACCTCATTCGGCACGTCGGCCGATGTACTGAAACGCGTCCGCACGATGTCCGTTCATCGTGACGACCTCGAAGGGCTCGAAGCGCAGCTCGTCGAACGCAGCGAAGAGGCTCTCCAACCTCGTGCGCGTGAAGTGCCGCAGCCGCACTCCCTCCGGCAGCTCGAACGTCCCTTGACGTTCCGGCGACTCCTCCTTTGCGTAGCGTGCGCGATTGCGCTCGTCGCTCTGCAGCAGGAGGTCGCTCACGTACAGCACGCCGCCAGGGGCGAGGATGCGCTCGCACTCGGCGATCAGGCTCTCCTGGTCCTCGTTGTCGGGCACGCAGGTGAGGACCGCGAACAGCAGCACGGCTCCGAAGGACGCGTCCTCGAAGGGTAGCGGGCCGACCGGCAGGTGGCGGAAGTCGAGCGACGGGTGCTCCTCGCGCGCGCGCTCGATCATGCCGGCTGCCGTGTCCGCGCCGAGGGCCCGTCGCCAGCCGCTGCGCGCGAGCTCCGCGGTGAGGCGTCCGTAGCCACAGCCGAGGTCGAGCACCGCGCGATCCTCGGAGACCAGCGGCGACAGCCAGTCGGTGCGCAGCGGGTGGGTGAACGCCTTCTCGCGAGCGACGCGGCTCCAGTAGATCTCGGGGGACTGCATGGTCGAGGAAGAGGTCAGGTGCCGAGGGTGCGAAGGGCTCCCCCAGCGACGGCGAGCGCGGCTCCGAGTGCGAGGAGGAAGAGGAGCACGGCGCGTCGGCAGCGGCACCGTACGAGCCACGGCATCAGGAGCCCCGCTCCGAGGGAGAGTCCGACGGCGGCGACCGTGACGGAGCGACGCGGGTTGGCGGAGAGCAGGTGGAAGGTGACCGCGAGGTGGGGGAGCAGGAGGATCGCGGCCAGCGCTCCGGTGAGGGGGACGGCGAGAGCGCGCGCGCCCGAGGCGCGGCCCGCCGCGAGGAGCGCGCCTCCGGTCGCGATCGACGCGGCGAGCGGGAGCTGGGCGGCCACGAACGGACCCTGCGTCGGCGTGAAGAGGAGCAGCGCGAGCCAGGCCAGGGCGCCGCCGACCACCAGGCCCGACCCTCGCTCCGCGTCCCGCGTGAGGCGGCCCCAGCGAGAGCTCGCGAGCTCGCTCCACAGGGCGAAGGCGAGCAGGGCGACGCCGACGAACGAGACCTCCGAGCTCCGGCGGTTGCCGCGCGGGTCCGCGGCCGGTCCCAGCACCTCGGCCAGGAGCTCCCCGAGTCCATCGAGGGCCGCCCACAGGAGCACGAGCGCGAGGCTGCC
>CAZDYS010000281.1:0-5753 GCA_964509445.1 uncultured Planctomycetaceae bacterium | reverse complement strand
CGGGGATGGCATCGGGGATCTCTCGTCTTCGCAGATCGAAGACCGTGGCGACGACGAGAGCAGTCAGAGCGATCCAGTACATACGGAATCGAGGCAGTCGGGCCATTCGGCCCGACTGCCTCTCGGCGATTCGCAGCCGATCCTTCGCTTACTGCTCGAGGATGAGCGTGTCGAGGGCGGTGAAGCCGAGGTTGTTGCCGAGGCGCGGCGTGTCGGCGTTCGTGACGATCGTGCCGACGTCGACACCGATCTGACCCGTGGCGGCGCCGGTCGTCTCGATGATCTTGCCGCTGGCGATCGGGCCGTTGTCGTCGGCGTGCGCGCCGGGCATGACAGCGGCGACCGAGCTGATCATGTCGGTCGTCTTGTGGCCGAAGACCGCCACACCGGCGGCCGCCACGAGGGAGACACCGGCGGCGAGAAGGGAGTACTCGAGAAGGGCGGCGCCCTTCTTGCAACGGATCAGCTTGGAGAGAGTGCGCATTGTCTTATAAGTCGTGCGTAGTGATGGGGCCGCTCGCACCCGCCCCCAACAGCGGGGGAAGTTCCGAGTGCCTCAGCCCTCGACCGACGAATGCCGCTCCTCCGGATCCGGTTCCGGATTCTCGCGGTTTTCCTCCGGGATCGGAATTGCTCTCTGGACGGCCTCTTGGCAGTCCTTCAGCACGCGACCGGTGTCGGCGAACACCCAGCGACGGGCGTCGTGGCGCTCCGGACGGACGATCACGGGGTGCACGACGACGACGAGCTCGAGCTCCTCGGAGTTGTCCGCCTCGTTGCGGAACAGCCACCCCGCGCCCGGAATGTCGCCGAGCCCGGGAACCCGCCGCTGGGCGGACTCCTCGCGCCGGGTGATGAGCCCGCCGAGCAGCATGGCCTGCCCGTCGCGCAGACGCGTGTGGGTCCGGGTCCCGCGCGACTCGAAGGCGGTGGTGCCCGTCGTCGACTCGGTGACCGCTCCGATCGCGGCCGTCAGGTCGAGGTCCGGCAGCGAGACGGTCGGCTGCAGGTCGAGCGTGATCGTCTCGGAGCGCAGCTCCTCGACCAGGGGCCGCACCGCGAGCTGCACGCCGTAGTCGCGGAACTCGATCGCGTTGAGCACCTGATCCGTTCCACCGCCGACCGTGACCGCGATCGGAACGGGGACCTGACCGCCGACCTGGAACTGCGCGAGCTCTCCGGAGAGCACGGTCAGCGTCGGCCGGGAGATCGAGCGCGCGATCTGCTCGTTCACGAGCAGCGTGAAGAAGTTCTCGAGCGCGAAGCCTCCGGTGACGACCTGCGTCTGGTTGAAGAGCTGGCCGCTCAGGAACCCGAAGAGGTTCTGCACGTCGTCCTGACCGACCGCGGACGCGCCTCCGCCCTGGAAGGTCTGCGCGATCGGCGAAGGCGTGATCGCCCCCTGGTCGAAGTCCGACTCGATGATCGCGAGGTCGTTCCCCCACTGCCGCAGGCGCGTCAGGTTCACCTCGTAGAGGCGCACGTCGACGCGCACGAGCGGCAGGTGCTCGACGTTCAGCAGCGCGAGGATGCGCCCGCCCGCCGCCTCGATCGCCTTCGCGCGTCCGAGGTTCGTGCCGATGCGGTTCGCGAGGCGCTGCGCGCTCTGGTTGTTGCCGCCCGTGGCGCGGTTGCCGCCACCGCCGAGACCGAGGTTGGCGCCACCGCCGCCTCCTCCGCCGCCGCCACCCCCGCCGCCGGCGAGGCCGGCTCCGAAGATGTTGTTCACCTGCGTGAGCGCACCGGACTCGTCCGCGAGCACCTGGATGTCGTTGCGCTGGCTCGCCTGCTCGCCGAGCAGCGCGCGCGAGGCGAGGAACAGCACGCGGGACAGCGTGACCTGGTCCGGCACCGTCCCCTCGAGCACGAACGAGTCGACCGCGTCGCTGGGCAGTGCGCCGAGCTTGACCCGACGGACGGTCACGGAGCCCTTCGTGAGCGGCTCGATCGCCGACCGGATCAGCTCGTCCGCCAGCGGCGGGAGCGTCTGGAGGCGGATGAGGTTGATGACCGCGGAGCGCGGCGCCTCCTCCGGAGGACGCACGTCCGTGGCCGCCCCCTCCGCACCCTCGCCCTCTTCGCCGGTGGCCACGAGGGCTCCGGTCGACTCGCGCGCCTGCGCCTCGAGGTAGGCCGCCGCCGTGGACTCGGCGACCTGCAACACGGAGATGTCGGGCACCAGCCCGCGCAGCACCACGGCGTTGCGGTCCGGGGCGATGTCGGCGGTGATCGACGGATGGATGTCCTTCAGCGCGGCACGCAGCAGGGACAGGTCCGGCTGGACCGCGAAGTCGAGCTGTTCCGTCGACCCGTCGGCGAACCACACGAGCAGGCTCGTGCGCCCCGGCTCCAGACCGAGCGCGAGCAGCTCCCGGCTGTTCAGGATCTCGACCGAGAGCACCTGCGAGCGGCCGACCGCGATCGTGGTCACGTCGCGTTCGAAGACGAGGCGCTGGTGCGTCCCCTCGACCAGGGCGCGACTCTCCGCCGGCTGGACGACCGCGGGCGTGGCCGGGGCTCCCTCCTGCAGAGAGCCCGCGGAGAGGGCGACAGTGCCGAGAGCGAGTAGGGTCGTGAGCATCAGGCGTCGTGGTTCGAGGCGTGGAGACGCTCGCGCAGCAAGGTGCGGCCGCGGTGGAGGCGCGAACGGACGGTTCCGATCGGGACGTCGAGACGCCCCGCGATCTCCGCGTAGCTCTCGCCCTCGAGATCATAGAGCTCGAGCACGTGCCGGTACTCGTCCGCCAGGCCCTGGATGGCCTCGCGCACGGCCTCGGCGCGCTCGGATCCCTCCAGCTGCTCGAAGGGATCCTCCTCGCAGCAGGGCCCGCCGAGCTCGGTCTCGCGCGACTCGTGGTAGTTGCGACGCCGCTGGCAGCGGAGCTGGTGCAGGCTGGACTTCACCGTCAGGTGCACCAGCGCGCCGCCGGGCTCTTCGGGCAGGAACCCGCTCACCCACAGGCGCAGGAGCGTCTCCTGGACCGCGTCCCAGGCCAGGTCCTCGCTGCCGAGGATGGACTGGGCCGCGCGCTGCATCGCGGGGAGGTGGGGCGTGACGACGGAGCCGAAGCTCGCGTCGCTGGACAGGTCGAGAGAGACGTCGCTCGATGCCTGGGCGGCGGAGGGCGCGGGGAGCGCGGCTCGCACGGGCTTCGACCGGGGAGGAGTTTCGAGGTACATGGGGGGGTACGGAGCGGTTGCAGTCGTCGAGGGGGAGACGGACGCCGGGCGGCGTCGACTCGAGGCACCGGACTCGCGGTCCGGGGGGCAGGCACGTTCGGCCCGGCCCTCTCGCGGGCACGGGTCGGGGGCTCCCGGAGGGAGCGCGCTCTAGGCGATGCCCGGGGGCGACTGCTTGGGTGCCAGGCGGAACAACCGCAGCAGGGACCCATGCCGCTGCGAAGCTGCCAGGAATGCAGGCCGCCAGGAGGCAGCCGGCATGCCCTGGGTCGGAGGGTCTTCCTCGTGCCTCTCCTCCCGTGTGGTCGGGAGAGAGCAGTGGTCCGCGTGCTCCTCGCTGGAGGAGCTCTGGTGCAGCACCAGATCCTCCGGGCCGTCCCCGCACTGCGAGGCCGTCTCCGATCCATGGACACACTCTTCGCCGTGTTCGCAGCCCGCCGCGGAGCTCCCGTGATGGTGCTCCCCGTGCGCGAGCCGTCCCTCCACGGGGCACACGTGGTGCTCCACGAAGGAGTGGTGCGCCGCGGTGTAGGCCTGGCTGGCGACGAAGAGGAGGACCAGGAAGAGGCCCGTCCAGCGGCGTCGCCGCGCTGCCCGAGAGGACTGCGAGGAGAAGAGGGTCACGACGGGATCATCACCGTGCCGCAGCGGATCCGTCAAGAAATGTCCGTGTCAGATCGCCGCGGGGCGAGGGGCCCGGCGAGCCCCTCGGCCGGTTCCAGCACGACCCGACCCCCCTCTCTCGACCCCGAGAAGGGCGGTTCTCGGTCCGCCGCGCCTCGGGAGAGGGGGCTAGCCGCGCCCCGAGACGGCCTGAGGCGCCGTGGAGGGCCCCGCCTCGGCCTCGGAACGCCTGCCCGGACGGCGGGCGGGGCGGCGACGGGCGGGCCACAGGACGCCCCGGGACGCCTCCGAGGTTTCGGGCTGGCGACGAACCGCGCGGGCCCGGTCGAGCACGAAGCGCACGGCGCCCTCGGGACCCAGCTGGTCGACGATGGCCCGGAGGGAAGGGAAGCGAGGTGTGGTGGTGGTCATGGCGGGATCTCCCCGGACGGCACCGGGTGGCGGTGCCGTCCGGGACTCCATAGGTCAGCGTCCGCGCAGGAACAGGTACCTCTGTGTCCCCTCCCGCAGGATCGCCACGCGAACCCCGGTCTTCAGGTTGACGTCCGCGAGGATCCGCTCCAGCTGCTGCGGATCGTCGACGGGCTCCCCGTCGACGGACCGCAGGACGTCGTTCACGCGGATTCCCGCACGCGAGGCCGGGCTGAGCGGCTCAACGCGCGAGACCACGACTCCGCCCTCGGAGTCCGAGAGCTGCAGCCGGCGCGCGAGATCGGAGGTCATGCGTCGCGTCTCCAGCCCCAGCCGCTCGGCGGAGCGCCGCCGGCCGGGCACGGGCTCGCTCTCGGAACCGAGCCGATCGATCACGGCCTGGACGGTCTGCTGGACGCCGTCGCGCAGGAAGCGGACCTCCACTTCCGTCCCCGGCTCCCGGGCGGCGACCTCGAAGCGCAGCCGGTCGACGTCGTCGATCGCGACCCCGTCGAACTCGAGGATGATGTCCCCGGGCCGGATCCCGGCCTCCTCGGCCGGACTCCCCGCGTTCACGTGGCTGACCAGCGCGCCGTCCGTGCCCTCGTACCCGAAGGAGCGCGCCATCCCTTCGTCGAGGTTCTGGATCAGGACCCCCAGGAGGCCGCGATCGACGCGCCCGTCTTCGATCAGGCTGTCCATCACCAGGCGCACCATGTTGGAGGGGATCGAGAACCCGATGCCCATGTAGCCGCCGCTGCGACTGAAGATCGCGGTGTTGATGCCGACGACCTCCCCGGCGAGGTTCACCAGCGGTCCGCCGCTGTTGCCCGGGTTGATCGCCGCGTCGGTCTGGATGAAGTCCTCGTACTCGGAGACGCCGACGCGGGAGCGCCCGGTCGCGCTCACGACCCCCGCCGTCATCGTCGAGGACAGGCCGAACGGGTTCCCGAGAGCGGCCACCCACTGGCCGACGCGCAGGCGGTCGGAGTCCGCCATCCGGGCCGGCGTGAAGGTGTCTCCGTCGATCTTGAGCACGGCCAGGTCGGTCTTGGGATCCGCCCCCACGATCTCGGCGACGTAGGAGGAGTCGTCCCACAGGCGAACGTTGACCTCGTCCGCCCCCTTCACGACGTGGTGGTTGGTGAGGATGTAGCCGTCCTCGGAGACGATCAGGCCGCTGCCCTGGCCCCACTGCACGAAGCTCTGGGGGTTCGGGGACTGGAACGGCATCCGGCCCGGGTCCCGGAACAGCTGCAGGCCCGGGAACGGGGAGAGCGCGCGCGGACCGCTGAGCTCGAGCTTGTTGGCCGTCGTGATGCTCACCACCGAGGGCTGCAACGCGTCGGCGACGTGCTCGAAAGCGCGCGAGAGGTCCTCGCTGGAGTGCAGGCAGGACGAGGGCGGGGGTGCGGTCGCTCGCGTGACGAAGGCGAACAGGCCTCCGCCCGTGGCGACCAGGAGTGCGGCCGTGGCGGCCTGCAACGCGGCGCCGGCGGCGCCTTGGGTCGAGAATCGACGAAGGGACATGACAAAGG
>CAZDYS010000280.1:0-5756 GCA_964509445.1 uncultured Planctomycetaceae bacterium | reverse complement strand
CAGGCCCACCCTCCGGGAGCGGCGCCGGTGTAGGGGTGCCGCTCGCGCAGCTGCTGGCCCAGGAGCCAGCTGCGCACGAACTCCGCCTCGGCGGCAGGCAGGTCCCCGAGCCCGTTCACAGCCAGCGTCGTCACCCAGGTCGCGAGGTTCGTGTCGATCGGCCAGGACCCGTCCGGCCGCACGGACTCCACCAGGAACCCGAGCGCGCGGCGCGCGGCGCGACTGCCTTCCTCGCCGATCGCCACCAGCGACTGCAGCACGAACGAGGTCAGCGGCGTCGCCTCCAGGAAGCCGCCGTTCTCCGGCTGGATGCGCTCCAGCACGCGCAGGGTCTTCGCGCGCGTGGCCGAGCGCAACGCACGGCTCACGGGGTTCCTCGAGGGTCGGTGGAACTCGATCGCCTGGCCGATCGCGATCAGGGCCGGCAGTGCGTAGGAGACCACCGGCAGACCCAGCCAGCGGAAGAGCGCCTGCGGGCAGGCCGCGAGCTCGAACGGCAGCCGCGGAACGTGCCGCCACGGGTCCGCGTCCGGGAACGCGCCGGCGAGCGTGCAGGCCGTGAGGATCGGGACCGCGAAGGTGCGGTCCTCCCCGTAGATCTCCCCCAGCGCGCGCGCGAGGCGCTCGGCCGTCAACTCGCCCACGCGCTCCTGCAGCCACTCCGCTGCGCGAGAGCGCGCGTGGGCGACGTCGCCGGGTCCGTCCCCGCCCTCGCCTTCCCCGCCGGCTCCGAGGGCCATCCAGGCGAGCGCGGTCGTCGAGAGGTTCGAGGGACTGTCGATCGTGTCTCCGAATCCGCCGTCGTCGTTCGCGTTGCGGGCGAGCCAGCGGCGGCCGTGGGCGATCCGCGGATCGAGCCGCGCCGCCTCGAAGGGCTGTGCCTGCACGACCCGCGCGAGCGCCGCCACGGCGGTCGCGGTCGAGAGCGCGCTGGAGGAGAGCTCCCCCTCCCAGTGGCCGTGCTCGCCGCGCTCCGCCAAGAGGAGCTCGCGCGCGTTCGTCGCCGCGACGTCGATGCGGCGCAGCGGACTCGGCTCCGACTCCCCGGTGCGCTCGGTTTCCTCGGTGTCCACCGTTCAGACCGCGAGGTGGCCGAGCGCGAGCAGCGCGTAGAACGTGTACTCGGCGTCGAGCGCGTCGTCCGCCCAGTGTCCGTAGAAGGAGCGACCGGACCAGAGCGTGTCGATGTAGTCGAGCGCGGCCTCCTTGCGCGCGCCGCTCGCATCGGTGCGGTCGATCGGCTGGCCCAGCGCGGCCAGGGCGTGCAGCGCGGTCGCGGTCGACAGGAGGTCCGGCATCGGCGCCTCGGGCATCGCGAGGAACCCGCCGCGCGGGTGCTGGCGCGCCAGGAGCCAGGGTCCCACCTCCTCCGGGACCGGGAACCCGAGCTGCGCTAGGAGAGCCGCGGCCGCCGCCGTCGTCGGCGTCGTGCCCCAGGCCAGCTCACGCGCGTTCGCGAAGCCCCCATCGTCGGTTCGCAGCTTCGCGAAGCTCTCCACCAGCGCCTCCGGCTCTGGGAGGGTGCGTCCGAGGTCCTGGTACACGCCGAGCGTCAGGAACGCGTCGTAGAGCGTGCCGTCCGTCGCTCCCGGCTCCTTCGCATAGCCGCCGTCGGCGGAGCGACAGGCCTCGAAGGTGCGGACCATCGCGTCGGCGAAGCGCGCGCTGGGCCAGCCCGTCCCGAGCGCGGTCCAGCAGCGCACCAGGCACGCGCGGTGCACGAGGTCCAGGTCCTCTCCGTCGCCGAAGCCCGCCAGATAGGCGCGCACGCGATCCACGGGGAGCTCGGCCTGGAGCGCGATCAGCGCGTCCAGGAGGAACGCCGTGTAGTAGAGGTCGCTCTTGCCCTCGCGGTCGCGAGCGCCTCCGTCGTCGGCGATCTCGTCCTCGAGGAACGCGGTGACGAGCGGGGCGGCCTCAAGAAGCAGGTTGGGCGCGAGCCGCCCGACCTGCAGCATTTCGAGCCTCAAACTCACCGCAGTACCCGTGGATGAGGTTGCTGTCGCCGAAGATCTTCCCGATCACGCGGCGCAGGAGTCCCTTGGCGGAGGCGTGCGGAAGCGTGACGAGCGAGTCGATCGCCTGGCGCTCGTAGGCGTCGGCCAGATCGCGCGCCTTCTGGGTGACGCCGCGCTCCGCGAGGATCCGGTCCAGCTGTTCGCGCACCGCGCGCGTGTCCAGCTCGCGGCACCACAGACGCTCGAGCAGCTCCTTCTCCTCGCCGTCGTTCGCGAGCTTGTGCGCGATCGCGAGGATCAGGGAGGGACGCAGCGCCGTGAGGTCGTCCGAGTCGCCCTCCTCGGTGTAGTCGTCGAGGTCGTCCTGGATCTGGTAGGCGATGCCGAGCGCCTCGGAGTAGGGCCCGAGCACGTCGAGCACCTCCTGGTCGGCCCGGGCGAACAGCGCGCCCAGACGCAGCGCGACCTCGAAGGCGGGCGCGGTCTTCTCGCGAAAGATGCCGAGCACCTCGAGGGACTTGAGCGGCTTCGGAGCACGGGCCCAGTTGAGCTCAGCCCCCTGTCCGCGGGAGAGCGTCACGTGTCCCTGGGCCGCGACGCGCAGGAGCTCCGCGCGCACGTCGCCCGGCGCGTCGAGCTCCGCCAGCAGGCGGTAGCCCTCGCCGAGCAGGAGATCGCCGACGTTCAGCGCGACGGCCTCGCCGTACTCCGCGTGCAGCGTCTTCTCGCCGTAGCGCACGTCGTCCTCGTCCTCGATGTCGTCGTGGATCAGGGACGCCTTGTGGAAGCACTCGACCGCGATCGCGAGCTTCTTCAGGTCCTCCGGGAGCACCGGGGCCTCGGTCTTGCCCTCGGACTCGAGCGCGACCCACAGGGCCGTCGCGAGGTAGGGACGCCAGCGCTTGCCGGCGCGCGCGAGCCACTCCCGCGCGATCCGGTCGGTCTCGGGGTCGATGCTCTCGACAGGACCCATCAGCGCCTCGAGCGACTCCGGCGTGAACCACTCGCGCACGTCGCCCTTCAGCTTCTCGAGGTCGAGCCTGTAGGTCTTGTCCTCGGAGGTCAGGTGGATCAGGTCCTGGACCTGGTCGACGTCGACGTTCGTGTCGATGCAGTCGTCCTGCAGGAGCGGGATCGACATGCCCGGGATCGCGACGGCCTCCAGGTGCGGGAAGCACTTCTCGAGCACGTTCAGGCACGACACGCCGACGATCGCCTCGATCTTGCCGGTCTCGATCATCGCCGTGACGATGGCCGAGCCCTCGGCGATCAGGACGGCGTAGCCGAGCGCCTCGGCCTCCCGCGTGAGGTCCTCGATCGAGCACAGCCCGCACTCTTTGCAGAGCATGCCGAAGGAGTCGAACGGAGCCGGACAGTGCTCCTCGACGCGTAGACACTTCGGCAGCAGCAGGAGGCGCCGGTCGTAGGGCACCTGGGCGAGCTCGTCGCGCCAGACCTCGTTGTTCACCAGCACGGCCGCGAAGTCCGCGAACCGCTGGTCGACGCCCTCACGCTCGCACACCTCGAGCGCGAAGGTGCGCAGCTCCGGCAGCGAGATCGGCGGGACGAGCGCGCGCTCCGCGACGATCGCCGCCGCGTGGCTGCGGAAGCGGTCGCGCTGGGCACGCTCGTTCGGGACGTTCGACTGGGTCGGCCGCCACTTCAGGATGGGCAGCTTCTTGGGCAGCTTGACCGGCTCCGCACCGCCCTGGAGCGTGCTGCGGAAGCCCGGCGGCTCCTCGGTCGCGGGCGCGCAGCTCCCGCAGGAGCCGCTGCCGCAGGAGGTCCCGTTGGCAGGTTCGCTCTCCTCCCCGGCGGGGGTCGGAGCAGGCGGAGCGGCGGCCGGGTTCTGGAGGGCTTCTTCGGGAGGCTTCACGGGCAGTGTTCGAGACGCGGGGTGGTCGCGCGGTGCATCAAGTGTAGGCACCGAAGCCGAAGAACCAGTGCTTCTTGGCGAATCGATACATCCAGTGCTTCTCGGGGACCTCGTTGCCGGGGTCGTACTGGCTGGGCAAGGGACTCATGGCCTCGAGCTCGGCCACGGCGCCCCCGCGCTGCGTGGTGTCGCGCGCACCGTGGCGCGTGACGACGTCCTTCAGGAGGTCCGGGCGCTCCAGCACGATGCAGCCGCGCGTCGCCTCCGCCGCCGAGGTGCGGAAGTCCGCCAGGAGCGGCGACTCCGTCATGGTCTTGTAGATGTCCCCGTCGTTGTCGGAGATGTGCTCGTTCGCGAACTGCACGATCGGGCACGGCTCGATGTCGCCGTAGGGACTGATGTGGTGGCTGATGCCGACGGCCGCCGGGCACAGCGCCTGGCCCTGGTCGTCCCAGTAGGCGTCGACGAAGCCGATCGGCTTCTCGTTGCGCATCTCGACGGCGAAGCGTCGGACGCTGCGGAGCTGCTCGCGGGAGAGCGCCAGCTCCGGGGCCGCGTCGGGGCCGACGGCGCGGTAGGTGTGGAACCAGCAGTAGTGCACGCCGAGCTGGATCAGCTTGTCGACCCAGGCCTCGTTGACGAGCTCGTCGTAGTTCGTCGCGCACACGCTGGTCGCGACGCCCGTGATCAGCTTGTTGCGCACCGCGGCCTCGATCCCGGCCATGGTCTTGTCGTAGACGCCGTCACGCCCGCGGCGCTGGTCGCTCTCGAGCTCCAGCCCCTCGACGGAGATCAGCGGCGTGGCGTTCCCGATCCGGCGCAGCTCCTTGGCGACCTCGTCGTCGATCGGCTGCCCGTTGGTGAAGATCTGGAAGTAGCAGTCCGGATGCGCCGCGAGCATGTCCATCAGCTGCGGGTGCAGGAACGGCTCGCCGCCGAGGATCCCGAAGAACCGGTTGCCGTGCTGCTTCGCGTTCGTGACGAGCCGGTTCCACTCCTCGAGGGAGATCTTCTTCTGCGGCGCGGCCACGTCGACCCAGCAGCCGCGGCAGCGCAGGTTGCAGGAGTTGATCACCGACACGTACAGGAACGGCGGGAAGACCTTGCCCTCCTTCAGCCGTCGCTTGAAGCGCTGCACGCTGAGCATCCCCTTCCAGCCGAAGTTGTAGGCGAACTTCCACAGGAGGCGCTTGTCGGTCGTGCGCAGCATGCGCGTGGCGAGTGCGAGCGTCATATCCCCCACTCCTCCTCGCTCACGCGGCGCTCCGTCTGGTCCGCCACGGTCTGGGAGCGCGCGCGACGCTTCTCCATCTTCTCCTTCGCGCGGCGTGCGCGATCCTCGATCTCGCCGGCCGACGGCAGGCTCATCAGCACCTCGTCGGGGATGTCGAGCGCGCCCTGCAGCTCCTTGAGGCAGCGCTTGCGCTCGAGCAGGGCCTTCGACTCGTCGCGCTCGGTGGAGAAGCGCTTCTTGGCGGTCTCGGTCCGGTCCTTCAGCGCCGAGTAGATGTCGCCGCCGAGGAGCGCCGAGATGTCGACCTTCATCGACTCCTTCTGCACGTCCTCGTCCTTCACCACGTCGCCGTTGATCGGCCCCGCCTTGTACTTGGGGAACAGGATCGCGACGTCCGGACACACCCGGCTGCAGGCCGGGCAGTTGGTCTTGCACTTCTCCTGGTTGCGCACCTCGATCTTCCCGTCGGCGTCGACGCCGTAGACGTCGAACAGACAGAACGAGAGGCACTGCATGCAGTTCGTGCAGCGCTGGTAGTCGATCACCGGGAACCAGGGCGTCCACTGCCCGGGCGCCGGCAGGCCCACCTCTTCGCGCCGCGCGTCGACGGCCTGGGAGGCGTGCTGGACGTCGTCCGCCGCCAGGTCGATCGTCCGGGCCGCGCCGGCGGGAGCGGTCCCGCGCGCCA
>CAZDYS010000279.1:0-5846 GCA_964509445.1 uncultured Planctomycetaceae bacterium | reverse complement strand
CAGCGAGTGGGAGATCTCCTCGACGGCGTCCGACTGCCCGTGGGCCCAGTCGTACATCGGGTAGATCTTCCAGTCCGACCCGGTGCGGTGGTGCGGCGTCGACAGGATGCGGTACAGGACCGGGTCCCGCAGGTTCAGGTTCGGCGACGCCATGTCGATCTTCGCGCGCAGCGTGCGCGAGCCGTCCGGGAACTCGCCCGCGCGCATGCGCCCGAACAGGTCCAGGTTCTCCTCGACGGAGCGCCCGCGGAACGGGCTGTCCTTGCCCGGCGACGTGATCGTGCCGCGGTACTCGCGCGTCTCCTCCGGGGTGAGGTCGCAGACGTAGGCGTCCCCGCTCTCGATCAGGCGCAGCGCCCAGCCGTAGAGCGCCTCGAAGTAGCTCGACGTGAAGCGGACCTCACCGGCCCAGCGGAAGCCGAGCCACTCGATGTCCTCCTGGATCGCGCGGACGTACTCGTCGTCCTCTGCCTCCGGGTTCGTGTCGTCGAACCGCAGGTTGCAGGCCCCCCCGAACTCCTCGGCGATCGAGAAGTTGACGTGGATCGCCTTCGCGTGACCGATGTGGAGGTAGCCGTTCGGCTCCGGGGGAAAGCGGGTCGTGAGCTTGGCGCCGGCCTCGACGTCCGCGGCGACCTGCTGGCGGATGAAGTCCCGTCGCTGCGGCTCCGCGGAGCCATCCTCCGAAGGGTTCCCGTCGTGCTGAGTCTCTTCTTTCATACGTTGCGGCGAACGATAGAGCCGCCCCGGCATCGGTACAACTCGCGGCCCGAGCGGTTCGGGCCTCCGGCCCGGTGCCAGCGCGGATCCCCCACCGATCTCCCGGATTCGCCGCGGCCTGGCCCCCACGCGCGGCCAAGATGCCAGCCATGTCGCGCGCACCCGGCACGGAGACGGAGGCTCAGGAGGAGGCGGCCCGGATCGTCGAGCGCCACTGGGGCCTGGAGGCCCGGCTCGAGCCGCTCCCGAGCTACGCGGACACGAACTACCGGGTCGTGACCGAGGGAGGCTCGACCCTCCTGCGTCTCGCGAACGCCGCCGAGGCGGAGTCCACGCTGCGCTTCCAGGAGCGGCTCCTCGGCCGCCTCGCCGAGGCGGCGCTGCCCACCCCGCGTGCGCTCCTGGGCCGGAGCGGGGACGTGCTGGAGTCCGTCTCGTTCCGGGGCGAGACCCGCTGGGCGCGGCTGCACAGCTGGCTCCCGGGTCGTCCCCTGGCGACGGTCGTCGACGCCTCCCCGCGCCTGTTCGCCGACCTCGGTCGGCTGCTGGCGCGCATCGACCAGGCGCTGGAGAACGAGCCGGGCCCCGACGAGGAGCGCCTGTTCCCCTGGGATCCGCGCTCCTACCCCCGGTCCCTCGATCACCTCGAGGCGATCCCCGAGGACGCGGGTCGAGAGCGCGTCGCGCGCGTCCTCGCGCACTTCCGGTCCGACGTCCTGCCCCGACTCGACGCGCTGCCCGCGGGCGTCGTGCACAACGACGCGAACGACTACAACGCGCTCGTCGACGAAGAGGGACAGCTGACCGGACTCACGGACTTCGGGGACGCGCTCCTGGCGCCGCGCGTGGTCGAGGCCGCCGTGGCGGCGACCTACGCGATGTGCGGGCGCGCCGAGCCCGCCTCCTTCGCGCTCGCGCTGCTGGAGGGGTTCCAGCGCGAGCGGCCGCTGGAGCCCGAGGCGCTCCCCCTGTTCTTCCCGCTGATCGAGGCGCGCCTCGCGGTCAGCGTGGTCCAGTCCGCTGCGGAGCGCGCGCGACGCCCCCACAACGAGTACGCCTCGGTCACCGAGCCGCACGCCTGGCGCCTGCTCGAGTGGTTCGAGCGCCAGGACCTCGAGGACCTGACGGCCGAGGCCAGGAACCTCCGATGAAGCGGGACGAACAGATCGCGCTGCGCGAGCGGCACCTCGGGAAGAACCTCGGCCTGTCCTACCGCGAGCCGCTGGACATCGTGCGCGGCGAGGGCGCCTACCTCTACGACGGCGAGGGACGCGCCTACCTCGACCTGGTGAACAACGTCTGCCACGTGGGCCACTGCCACCCGCGAGTGGTCGCGGCGGGCACCGAGCAGATGCGCGCGCTGAACACGAACACGCGCTACCTGCACGAGAACATCGGCCGCTACGCGGAACGCCTCTCGGGCACGTTCCCGGACGGACTTGACGTCTGCTTCTTCGTGTGCAGCGGTTCCGAGGCGAACGACCTGGCGCTCCGCCTGGCGCGCACCGCGACCGGGGGGACCGACTTCGTCGTGCTCGAGCACGCCTACCACGGGACCATCGGGTCGCTGATCGAGCTGTCCTCCTACAAGCACTCCGGCCCCGGCGGTCGAGGCGCCGGCGCGCATGCCTGGACCGCGCCGATCCCCGACCCCTACCGCGGTCGGTTCCGCGGCCCGGACACCGGCCCGGCCTACGCCGAGGAGGTCGGCAAGTGCCTCGCCGCGGCGAAGGAGGCGGGCCGAGAGGTCGCGGGCTTCCTGGCGGAGTCCATCCTCGGCTGCGGAGGTCAGGTCGAGCCGCCGGCCGGCTTCCTGCCGCGGGCGCACGACGCGGTGCGTGCCGCCGGCGGGCTCTCGATCGCCGACGAGGTCCAGGTCGGGTTCGGACGGGTCGGGACGCACATGTGGGCCTTCGAGCGCCAGGGCGCGCGCCCGGACGTGGTGACGCTCGGCAAACCGATCGGCAACGGGCACCCGCTGGCGGCCGTCGTGACCACGCGCGAGATCGCCGACGCCTTCGCGAACGGGATGGAGTACTTCAACACCTTCGGCGGCAACCCCGTGTCCTGCGCGATCGGACTGGCGGTGCTCGACGTGATCGAGGAGGAGGAGCTGCAGGCGAACGCCGTGCGCGTGGGAGGCCGGATCGCGGACGGGCTGCGCTCCCTCGCGGCCGAGCACGAGCTGATCGGCGACGTGCGCGGCGCCGGGCTCTTCCTGGGCGCGGAGCTGGTGCGCGACCGCGAGACCCTGGAGCCCGCCGCGGAGGAGGCCGGGGCGGTGATCGAGGCCCTGAAGGAGCGCGGGATCCTGCTCTCCACCGACGGACCGCACCACAACGTGCTCAAGCTGAAGCCCCCGCTGGTCCTAGCCGCCGAGGACGCCGCACGCTTCCTCGAGGAGCTCGACCGAGCGCTCGCGAGGACGCCGATTCGTGGAGCCCGCTGAGGCCCGCTGGTAGCATCCGGCCCATGCGCTCTCGCATCCGCCTCGCGACGCTCCTCGCCCTCCTGTGGCCGCTGGCGCTCTGTGCGAGCTGCCTGAACACGCGCGACGACGCCTGGCTCCGCGCCCAACGCAGCGAGTGGCGGCTCGTCGAGCTCGAGGGACGGCCGGCCCTCGAGGACGTCCCGATCACCCTGCGCCTGGAAGGCGAGCAGCGTCTCTTCGGCGACGCGGGCGTGAACACCTACTTCGGGAGCTTCGAGCGACGGGGTTCCGACTTCCGCGTCGCGGGGCTCGCCTCGACGCGCCGCGCGGGACCGCCCTACGCGCTCGATCAGGAGCGCCGCTACCTGGCGCTGCTCGACCGCGTGGACGCGGTCCGCCTCGTGGAGGAGCGCCTGGTCCTCTCGCAGGGTGGCGCGGACGTCCTGGTCTTCGCCGCGGACCGCTAGCCGCCAGAGGCCCGGGCTACTCGGCCTCCACGTCGCCTTCGACGTACCCGAGCATCTTCAGCTGCTCCAGGAGCTCCGGGTCCATGTCGACCGACTGGCTGCTCGTCACCGGCACGTAGTCGCGAGCCAGGTACTCCTCGAGCCGCTGCGCGAGCTCCGCGACGCGCTCCGGATGGGTCTCCGCGAGGTCGTTGCGCTCGTAAGGATCCTGGGCGACGTGGAAGAGCTTGCGACCGAACTCGCCCGGTCCCTCGATCAGCTTCCAGCCCTCCTGGACCGTCGCGTAGAGGTTGCGGTCGTTGCCCCAGCGGTGCGCGTAGAGCGCCCGCCCGGCGAGCTTCTGCCGCGTGTCCTCGAGGACCTCCCGGGCCGTGCCGGCCTTGAAGAACGGGGCCAGACCGACGCCGTCCTGCTCCTCCGTCGGCGGCGCGAAGCCCGCGAGCTGGAGGACCGTGGGCGCGAGGTCGATCCCGCCCGCCTCGACGCCCTCCAGGCGCACCGCCTCGACCCCGAGCCCGGGCGCGCGGAAGAGGAACACGATCCCGTTCACCTCGTTGTAGAGCGTGAAGTGGTGCCCCATGCCGCCGTGGTCCAGGAACTCCTCTCCGTGGTCGGAGACGACGACGAGGAGCGTGTCCTCCTCGAGCGGGAGGCCCGTCAGCATCGCCTCGAGGTGGTGGTCGAGGTAGCCGACCTCGCTCATGTAGTTGGCGAGCTCCGGAGGATGCCCCGGCTGACCCGGCTGGAACCACTTCTTGCGCAGGTCGTAGGGCTTGTGGACGTCGTTCAGGTGCAGGTAGAGGAAGAAGGGTTCCTCGCCCTCGACGATCTCCGCGCGCCAGTCTCCGAGGAGCTTCGCCACGCGCGCCGCCGGCCACTCGGACTCCCGGCGGAACCGGTCGAAGCCGCGGTCGAAGCCCATCTCCTGGCCGATGTTGATGTTCGTGGCGATCCCGTAGGTCCGGTAGCCGCGGTCCTTCATCAGCTGCGGCAGGGTCCGGGTCGCGTCGCTGATGCGCGAGAGCCGGAGCTCGTCCACGGTGACCTTGTTGCCGTACCCGCCGGCGTGCCGCATCTGCGCCAGGAAGCCCTGCTGGACCCCGTGTCGGTCGGGATACGTGCCGGTCAGGAGCGACGCGGTCGAGGGTGCCGTCCAGGAGGAGGTCGCGAAGGCGTTCGGGAACACCGCTCCCTCCTCCGCCATGCGGTCCAGGAACGGAGCGCGCGACGGGGCGCCGGAGCGATAGGTCAGCGCGTCCGTCCGCCAGGTGTCCAGCACGACCAGCACCACGTCCGGCGTGGGCGGGACTGGCTCGGAGCAGGCGGCGGCGCCGAGCGCCGCGAGGAGCAGTAGCGAGACACACCTCTGCATGGCCCGGAAGTCTACCCAAGCGGCCTGCCGCGAGTTTCCCGCGTTTCGCCTCCATTTCGGAGGGACGGCCCTCCGAACGAGCACTGTCGCGACCGCCAGGGGAAGGCGAAGCCGATGCAACGAAGACAACGGATTGGGGAAGTGCGCGCCCGAGGTGCGCACCGGGGGCGAGGGGGATTCTCGCTGCTCGAGCTCAGCGTGGCGGTGATCGTCCTGGTCATCGCCCTCGGGAGCCTGTCGGGCACGATCCTCTCGAGCGCCAAGCTCACGCGCGTGAACGAGGAGTCCGCGATCGCCCACCAGGCGGCCCGCGGGATGGCCACCACGCTGCAGGAAGCCGAGTTCTCGGAGGTGTTCCGCCTCTACAACGAGAACGCGGCCGACGACCCCGACGGGCCCGGCACGGCTCCCGGAAGCGGGTTCGCCGTGGACGGTCTGGCGCTGCGCACGAACGACGACGACGGCCTCGCGGGGCGGATCCTCTTCCCCACGGTGCTGGTCGACGGCGACCCCGTCCCGCAGTTGCGCGAGGACGTGGACGAGCCGCGCCTCGGCATGCCCCGGGACCTCGACGGCGACGGGCTCGACGCGCTCGACCACGCTCCGGACGACTACATCGTCCTGCCGGTCTCGGTGCTCGTCGAGTGGCGCGGCTCCGGCGGTCTTTCGCAGGTCCGACTCGATCTGGTGCTGACGCGATGACATCCCCTCGAGAAACGAGCGAAGGACGCGACGTGCGTGCGGGGTTCAGCATGCTCGAGGCCCTGATCGCGGTGACCATCCTCGGCATCGTGATGGCGAGCGTCGGCATGACCAGCCAGCGCGCCTCCGACGCGATCGACGAGAACACGCACAA
>CAZDYS010000278.1:239-5856 GCA_964509445.1 uncultured Planctomycetaceae bacterium | reverse complement strand
TCGGCGCGGCCGGAGCGTGGGCCGCCATGAACTTCCTGGGCTAGAGGACGACGGAGAAACCCCATGAGCCGCGACCAAAAGCTCCGCGACGACCGGCTGGTCTTCTACGAGAACGACATCCACCGGTTGAACAACGAGATCGACACCTTCCTCGAGCTCTCCAAGGCACGTTGCGTGCTCTTGGTGGACCGCGACGGCCACCTGGTCACGCGGCGCGGGGAGTCGGTGAAGAGCCACGAAGACACCATCTCCGCCCTGATCGCCGGGTCCTTCGCCGCCACGAAGGAAATGGCCCGCCTGATGGGGGAGAACGAGTTCGCGATCCTGTTCCACCAGGGCCAGCGCGACTCGCTCCAGCTCCAGCTGATCGGAGAGCGCACGCTGATGGCGGCGCTGTTCGACGGACGGACCAACCTCGGCATGGTGCGCTTCTACGCACAGGAGACCGCCGAGCGCATCGAGTCGATCCTCGACGAGATCAAGTCCGAGGACCGCGGCGCCGGGCTCGACCAGGAGTTCGGGGCGGACGCGCAGAACGCGCTCGACGACCTGCTCTAGAGCGCCGTCGCGCGAGATCCAGGCCCTCGTGGCCCCCGACCGGCCCGGTCGGGGAGTCGCGGGGGCCTCGTTCGTTTCCAGCCTGGCCTCGGGCGGACGCGGCGCGGCTCCGCGCAGGCTGGAGGGCGGAGCCGATGCGGGTGGACGGCCGCGTCCCTGCCTCACGCTGGGCGCGCTTCATTAAGGACGGGCGGCCGGCGTCGGGAGGTCGTGGAGTCGGGTGCGAGCCGACCGCTCCGCGAGGCGTCGTGGCGCACCGCGCACGACGACCGCCGGAGCGTCGTGCTCGGGGGCGGCGCGCGCACCTCCGTGACGCCGCCGCACGGGTGTCGATGCACGCGATGCGCGCCGACGCGTCGCCCCGTCGACCGGCGTCCGTCGAATGTTTCGACACTCGCGACAGGGAGTCGGTCCGGTTTTCTTGCGTGCCCGACTCTCCTCGCCGAACTGCTGCGTCGCGCGCTGCGGATGCGCCGGAGAGCCTCGCGAGAGAGAGCGCGCGCGTTCCTCGCGCACGGGCACGTCTTCGCGGCCGCGTCCTGTGCTCGAACGCGCGCCGACTTCCGGTGCGTGCGGTCTAAGTGCACGCACGTGAGGGGTTTAGGAACGTCGGTGCAGCCCGCGCGCGAACGTGCACTCGTCTCTGCGGCGCGGGGGGAGCTTCGCGTGCGCTCCTCGTCGACACGGTCTGCACGCAGGAGGCGCGCGCGTCGAAACCTGTCGCACGGTCGCGTGGAAAGGGGGCGCGCAGGCCTCTCGCGGCAAAAAGAATCGTCACGAAGAGGGAAAGCGAACTCGGATCCTTACCGATGCTCCAAGTGATGTCGTGGTGTGTGCACGCTCGTGCACCCCAAGGGACACGAAGCCCCCAAGGAGAATTCTCTCAATGGCTACGAGAAAGAAGAAGGCCACCAAGCGCAAGACCACCAAGCGCAAGGCCACGAAGAAGAAGGCGACCAAGCGCAAGACCACCAAGCGTAAGGCGACCAAGAAGAAGGCCACGAAGAAGAAGGCGACCAAGCGCAAGGCCACCAAGCGCAAGGCGACCAAGAAGAAGGCCACGAAGAAGAAGGCCACCAAGCGCAAGAAGGCCTAGTCCACCGAATCGAGGGCCTGGTTCCCTCCCTAGGGGGACCAGGCCTTCTTTCTGTCTCAGGGGAAGAGCCGTGAACAAGAGCGATCTCATCGCTTCCATCGCCAACGAGATGCACACCTCGAAGCTGGCCGCGAACCGGGTGCTCGACACCGTTCTCGACAGCATTCAGCGGGGTCTGCGTGACGAAGGCACCGTGACCATCACCGGTTTCGGCACCTTCGAGGTGAAGGAGCGAAAGCCCCGTGTCGGTCGCAACCCGCACACGGGCGAGCCCATCCAGATCGAGGCGGGGCGCCGAGTGGGGTTCCGCGTCGGCAAGGGGCTGAAACACCTCGTCTAGCGGACCGGAAGGGGGAGCTCCCCCGAAGTTCCGTTTCGCGTTCTCCGGCCGCTGCCGTCCCTCCCGGACGGCTGCGGCCGGCTCCTTTTCCCCCGGACGCGCCGGCCGCGCGCGGCCGCCCGTCCTCGACGCCGCTCAGGCGTCCGCGGCGTCCGCGGCCAGGGAGCGCTCTTCCAGGGCGGCGATCTCGCGCTGGATCGCCTCGTCGTCCAGCTTCTGGAACGGTCCGACGATCTCGCCCAACGGGGTGCCCGCCTCGACGAGGCGCCAGGAGCCGGCGACCGGAACGCCGGGCTTGCCGGTGTCGGCGACGGCGCCGCTCCCCCCGACCATGCTCCACAGGAGCTGCGCCTTGTCGGGCATGAACGGCACCATCCAGCGCGCGAGCCACGCGAGCCACTGGATCGCGGTGTTGAGGACCGCGGCGGAGCGCTCCGGGTCCGTCTTCCGCAGGGCCCAGGGAGCCTCGCGATCGATGAAGACGTTCGCGATGGACCCGTTCGCGACCAGCTCCTCGCAGGCGCGCCGGAAGCGGAACGCGAGGATCGACTCGTGCGGGTCGGTCGGCTCGCCGCACTCCTCGAGCAGGATCGGGTCGAGCTCCTTCTCGAGGGACGGGGGGATCGGCGGAACGCAGCCGTCGTGGTGCTTCGCCACGAAGCGCAGCACGCGCGTCGCGAGGTTGCCGATCGTGTCCGCGAGCGAGGTGTTCACGCAGCGCTGGAACCCCTCCCAGCGCCACTCGGAGTCCGCGGTCTCCGGGGCCGAGGACAACAGGTAGAACCGGGTCGCCTCGCGGTCGTAGGTCTCGAAGAACGGCTCGAGCGGGATGGTCCAGTGCTTCGAGGTGGAGAACTTGCGGCCCTGGAGGTTGTAGAACTCCATGGCCGGCACCTGCCAGGGCAGGACGTAGCCGTCCTTCTGCCCGTAGAGCATCGACGGAAAGATCAGGCAGTGGAACGGGATGTTGTCCTTCCCGATGAAGTGCACGAGGCGCGTGTCCTCGCTCTTCCAGAAGCGCTTCCAGGCCTCCGGGTCGCCCTGCTCTTCGGCCCACTCGCGCGTGAACGACACGTAGCCGACCGGCCCGTCGAACCAGACGTCCAGGACCTCCCCCGCCTCGCCGCCGAGCATGTCCGCGGGGACCGGGATGCCCCAGTTCATGTCGCGCGTGATCGGGCGCTCCTGGAGCTCCTCGAGCATGGCCGCGACGAAGGCCTTCACGTTGCCCTTCCACGGGTGGTCCTGGAACCACTCCCCGATGAACTCGTCGCGGAGCTTGGGGAGGTTGAGGTACCAGTGCGTGGTCTGCCGCAGCACCGGCGTCGTGCCGCAGACGCGGCAGCGCGGATCTTCGATCTTCAGCGCGTCGAGCCAGGTCCCGCAGTTCGGGCACTCGTCGCCGCGCGCGTTCTCCTCTCCGCACACGTAGCAGGTTCCCACCACGTAGCGGTCCGCGAGGAACATCTCGTCGTGCGGGCAGTACAGCTGGTCGGTGGTCCGCTTCTCGAGGTAGCCGCCCTCGTCCAGCCGCCGGAAGAAGTCCTGCGCGAGCTCTCCATGGTTCGGCGAGAGGCTCGTGCCCGACCACACGTCGAACTCGATGCCGATGTGGTCGAAGGTCGCCTTGATCTCCGACCGCCAGCGCGCGACGTACTCGGGGTAGGCGACGCCCGCCGTGTCGGCGTTCATCGTGATGGCGAAACCGTACTCGTCCGCACCGCACACGAAGCAGACCTCCTCTCCGTGCATGCGCAGGGTGCGCGCGTAGCAGTCCGCGGGCAGGTACGCTCCGATCAGGTGGCCGAAGTGGATCGGCCCGTTCGCGTAGGGGAGCGCGCTGGTGACGAGGTAGCGTTCGGCCATAGCCAGGCATCCTAGCCGGCCGCCCGCGGGAGCTCTTCGCGCGATCGGGACCTTCTCGTCAGTCGCGCTCGCTCAGGAACCCGTTGTCGAGCCGGCAGATCAGCCAGAGTCCGCCGATGGACGCCGAGGGCACCATCAGCACGGGGCCGATCACCGGGATCGCCAGGAGCAGGCCTGCGGAGATCCCGAAGGCCAGGAACGGCAGGAGGTTGCGCCCGAGGAACCGCCACCGCTGGCGCAGGGACCAGCCTCGTCGCTCGAACGGGATGTCCAGCAGGCCGACGGCCGTCGCGAAGCCCGTCACGGCGGCGAACAGGAAGTAGCCGACGACCGGCACGAAGTAGAGCGGCAGGGCCAGGAGCAGCAGCACCGCGGTCAGGAGCGTGGCCTGCAGGGACACCCAGAACGCGCGTCCCTCGACGGTCGCGACCCACCAGGACCAGGCCAGGAATCGGCGGTCGAAGAGCACGCCGGGGACGAAGGCCAGGGGCAGTGCGACGAGGAGCGCGCCCGCGCCCAGGGGGCTCCAGAGCAGCCAGCCGCCGAGTCCCGCCAGGGCCGCCGTCAGGAAGGTGAGCGCGATGCAGCGCGTGACCGGGATGTCGTTCGGCCGCTGCAGCGCCGAGCGCGGGTCGACGCCGAACCAGCGCGCCTCGATCCGCCCCTGGATCTCGTCCAGGAACGGTCCGGCGAAGGCCTCGTAGGCGATCGAGAAGCAGTACCAGATCAGGAGCGACGACAGGAAGAACCAGCCGAGCCAGCGGAACGACAGGAACCAGCTCCAGCCCGCGTTCACGATCCACTCCGCGGCGCCGACGACCCAGACCCAGCTGGCGTGCAGCCAGGAGAGGTCGTCGGAGCGCTGGTCGAGCCAGGCCCAGGAGGGGTCGAGCGAGAAGGCCTCCGGCAGGTTCTGGTCGAGGAGCTCGTTCACGCTCGTGACGACCCACCACAGGGAGACCGCCAGGAGCAGGCAGGTGATCAGCAGGGGGGGCACGAGCCAGCGCTTGATCCCCGGCGTCCGGAGGAGGACGAACAGGCCGCGGGGGAGCGCGAGGAGGCCGTCGAGGACGCCCGCGACCGGACCGGCGAGGCGGCGGTCGAGGCTGCGGTCGCCGGCCGGCGTCGCCGGACCGGAGGCGTCCCAGCCGCAATGCCGACAGGCGGAGGGCTCGGGGTCGTGGTAGCCGCAGCGCGGACAGGGTTCGATCGGGACAGCCATCAAGAGGGACGTGAGAACCCGCGTTGGGGGGATCCGAGGACGCCCGCGCCCGCTACAATGCCGGGATTCGCGACGCACGCAAAAGTCCGAGCGGGACTTTCCGTGCGTCTCCTCGATCCCCTCCGACTGCAAGCGCGAACCGAAGCGCCAAGCCCTTCTTCCGAGGTCCCATGGACACTTTTCGCCAACTCGACTTCCTGAACCTCGACGACCAATTCGCGGAAGAGGAGCTCATGGTGCGCGACACCGTGAGGAGCTGGGTCTCCGAACGCTTCATGCCGCTCATCATGGAGCACTGGGAAGCGGGCACCTTCCCCAAGGAGCTCACGCCGGAGCTCGGCGAGCTGGGCGTCTTCGGGCCCACGATCCCCGAGGAGTACGGCGGCGCCGGGATGAACTCGGTCTCCTACGGCCTGATCTGCCAGGAGCTCGAGCGCGGCGACTCCGGTCTGCGCTCCTTCGTCTCGGTCCAGGGCTCGCTGGTGATGTACCCGATCTTCGCCTACGGCTCGGAGGAGCAGAAGCGCGAGTGGCT